>JAFDZL010000231.1 GCA_018266935.1 Bacteroidota bacterium
CTTTGACCTTCACCGATGGCCGAATGATCGGCGCTACTTTGGACCGTAACGGTCTGCGGCCACTGCGTTTTGTGGTGACCAAGGATGGTCGTGTGATCGCTGCATCTGAAGCGGGCGTATTGAAACTCGATCCGGCGAATGTGTCCAAAAAAGGCCGCTTGCAACCGGGTAAGATGCTGCTGGTGGATACCCATAAAGGCAAGATCATTTCTGACGACGAGATCAAGCATCAGATAGCTTCCCGCCAGCCTTACGGGCAATGGCTCGAAAATTATAAGATTAAGCTGGAAGACCTGGCCGAGCCGCGTCTTGCTTTCGCGCCGCTTTCACCGGAGGCCGTATTCCGTTACCAGCAGGTTTTCGGTTACACACGCGAAGATATCGATACCATCATCAAGCCAATGGCGGTGGATGGTAAAGAGCCAATAGGCTCAATGGGGACAGATGTTCCGTTGGCGGTTCTTTCAGATAAACCGCAGCATTTATCAAGCTATTTCAAACAGTTTTTTGCGCAGGTAACCAACCCGCCTATCGATCCGATACGTGAGCGCTTGGTGATGAGCCTGGCTACTTTCATAGGCAACAATGGCAACCTTTTAGACGAAGACAAGATGCATTGCCATTGCGTAGCCCTGAAGTGGCCTATCCTCATTGACCATGACCTGGAAAAACTGCGCAGTATAGATACGGGCTCGTTCCACGCCAAAACATTACAGACCTATTTCGTTGCCGACGGCATGCCTGGCTCGATGGAAAAAGGCCTGGCAAGGCTTTGCCGCTATGCGGAAGACGCGGTAGGTGAGGGCTTCGAGGTATTGATCCTTTCGGACCGTGCTATCGACTCTGAACATGCGCCGATACCGTCGTTGCTGGCAGTTTCCGCGGTTCACCACCATTTGGTGCGAAAGGGCCTGCGCGGTGCGGTAGGTATTGTTGCTGAAAGCGGCGATGCATGGGAAGTGCACCATTTTGCGACACTTTTGGCATAGGGCGCGACAGCTATCAACCCGTATTTGGCGCTTTCCACTATCGAGACCATCAAAAATGATGGTACGCTCGATACCTCACTGGATGCCAAATCACTTAGAAAGAATTATGTAAAGGCCATCAATGATGGTTTATTGAAGATCTTCTCGAAGATGGGCATTTCGACGCTGCAATCGTACCACGGTTCGCAGGTGTTCGAGATCCTTGGATTGAATAAATCCGTTGTTGACCGTTATTTTGACGGCGCTGTAACCCGCATCGGCGGTTTGGGACTGGACGAGATCGCCCGCGAATCGCTTTGCAAACACAAAATCGGTTTCGCGAGCTCAAAATATACCGATCGCTTGCTGCCCGAAGGCGGTATTTACCAGTGGAAGCGCAGGGGCGAAGAGCACCTGTTCAACCCGCAGACAGTACACCTGCTGCAGCACGCCACCCGCAACAACGACTACAATATTTATAAGAACTACGCCAAACTGATCAATGAGCAGGGCGAAAAACATTTTACCATACGCGGTTTGCTCGATTTTGCGCATCACCGGGAATCAATTCCGCTGAGCGAGGTAGAACCGGCTGAAGCGATCATGAAGCGTTTTGCTACGGGCGCGATGTCGTTCGGGTCGATCTCGCACGAGGCGCACAGCACGCTGGCCATCGCCATGAACCGCATCGGCGGCAAGAGCAACACCGGCGAGGGCGGCGAAGATGAAATGCGATATCAAAGACTTCCCAATGGCGATTCGATGCGCTCGGCTATTAAGCAGGTGGCATCGGCTCGTTTCGGGGTGACGTCAAATTACCTGACCAACGCCGACGAGTTGCAGATCAAGATGGCGCAGGGTGCAAAACCCGGTGAAGGCGGTCAGCTTCCGGGCCACAAAGTGGACGACTGGATCGCAAGGACACGTCACTCAACCCCCGGCGTTGGCCTGATATCGCCGCCGCCGCACCACGATATTTATTCTATTGAAGACTTAGCTCAGCTCATATTCGACCTGAAAAATGCGAATCGTGCAGCGCGTATCAACGTGAAGCTGGTTTCAAAAGCAGGGGTAGGCACTATAGCCGCAGGCGTTGCGAAAGCACACGCCGATGTTATCCTGATCGCAGGATATGATGGCGGTACCGGCGCTTCGCCGATCAGTTCGATCAGGCATGCCGGTTTGCCATGGGAATTGGGCCTTGCCGAATCGCACCAAACGCTGGTTCGCAACAAGCTGCGCAGCCGTGTGGTATTGCAGACGGACGGTCAGTTAAAGACTGGTCGCGATCTGGCCATCGCCTGCTTAATGGGCGCTGAAGAATGGGGTGTGGCGACTGCCGCGCTGGTAGCCGGCGGCTGTATCATGATGCGCAAATGCCATCTGAATACCTGTCCGGTTGGTGTGGCTACGCAGGATCCTGAATTAAGAAAACTGTTTACCGGCAAGCCGGAGCACGTCGTGAACCTGTTCCGCTTTATGGCAGAAGAGTTGCGTGAGATCATGGCTGAACTGGGCTTCCGTACCATTAATGAAATGGTCGGCCGTGTTCAGTTCCTGAAAGTGAAGGACGGTTTGCAGAACTGGAAAGTGAAGCATATCGATCTGGGTGGCATATTGCACCCGGTGAATAACCCCAAAGGCCTGACGCTGTACAACAGCGAAAAACAGGATCACGGTATAGACGCCATCCTTGACTGGACGCTGCTCGACCATGCCAAACAGGCATTGGAAGATAAAACGCCGGTATTCGGCATCTTCGATGTGAAAAACACCGACCGTACCATCGGCACAATGCTGTCTAATGAAATATCTAAGAAATACGGCTCGGCAGGATTGCCCGACAATACGATCAATTACAAATTCAAAGGTTCGGCCGGGCAAAGCTTTGGCGCATTCAATACCAAAGGCATTGCGTTCGAGTTGGAAGGTGAAGCCAATGACTATGTAGGCAAAGGCTTATCCGGTGCGCAATTAGCCATTTATCCGTCAGCAGAAGCAACTTTCACACCGGAAGATAACATCATCATCGGCAACGTAGCGCTTTACGGCGCAACATCCGGCGAGGTATTCATCCGCGGTATGGCCGGCGAGCGTTTCGCCGTGCGTAACTCGGGTGCGACGGCGGTAGTGGAAGGAGTTGGCGATCATGGTTGCGAATACATGACCGGTGGCCGGGCGCTGATCCTGGGCAATACGGGCAGAAACTTCGCTGCAGGTATGAGTGGTGGTATTGCCTGGGTTTATGACAAGGACGGTTCGTTCACCGACAACTGCAACCGCGAGATGGTGGATCTTGATCCGATATCAAAGAAAGATGAAGAAGAGATCATCGCATTGCTGAAAAAGCATGTGAACCTGACGGGCAGCAAAGTGGGCAAGGACCTGCTGAAGAACTGGGACGAAGCATCGACCAAGTTCATCAAAGTGTTCCCGCAGGAGTATAAGAAGGTTTTATTAAAGGCAGAATATCAGACAGTAAGCTAATGGGAAAGCCAACAGGATTTAAGGATTACAACAGGGAATTGCCGGAGAAAGTGGCGCCGGCTGAACGTGTAAAGAATTACAACGAGTTTGAGGGCCTTTATAACGAACAGAAGCTGAACGAGCAGTCTGCTCGCTGCATGAACTGCGGCATCCCGTTTTGCCACAACGGTTGCCCGCTGGGTAATATCATTCCTGAATTTAACGATGCGGTTTATCGTAAGAACTGGGAAGAAGCCTACAAAATATTATCATCAACTAACAATTTCCCTGAATTTACCGGACGGATATGTCCCGCGCCCTGCGAATCGGCTTGTGTGCTGGGTATCAACAAACCACCGGTAACGATAGAGGAGATCGAAAAACATATTATCGAGATCGCTTACGAAAAGAACCTGGTGAAACGCACAGCTCCGCTGGTTAAAACCGGAAAAAAAGTGGCTGTCGTAGGTTCTGGTCCGGCTGGAATGGCAGCTGCTGCGCAATTGGCGAAGGCGGGTCATGCAGTGACCGTTTTCGAGCGAGACGATAAACCCGGGGGCTTGCTGCGTTATGGTATTCCTGATTTCAAGCTGGAAAAATGGGTGGTCGAACGCCGCATACAGTTGATGGAAGAAGATGGGGTAGTGTTCAAATGCAATGTGGAAGTTGGGAAGGACATCCCGGCTGATGAATTGACGAAGGGCTTTGATGCTGTGGTGTTAGCTGGCGGATCAACCATTCCGCGTGATCTACCGATCCCGGGCAGGCAGTTGAAAGGCATCCATTTCGCGATGGACTTCCTGAAACAGCAAAATAAACGCGTAAGCAATATCGGCTTTGACGCCGAAGACATATTGGCCACGGGCAAAGATGTAGTGATCATCGGCGGTGGTGATACCGGCAGCGACTGCGTGGGAACCTCGAACCGCCATGGGGCGAAATCCATTCACCAGTTCGAGGTGATGATGAAACCTCCGGTTGACCGTACACAGCACATGCCATGGCCGACCTACCCCATGATCCTGAAAACGACCAGCAGTCATGAAGAAGGCTGCCAGCGCTACTGGGGTATCAATACCAAAGAATTTTTGGGTGACGAAAATGGTAATCTTCGCGCGCTGAAAGTAACCGACGTTACCTGGGAAACCGATATTATGGGTCGCCCGCTGAAGTTCACCGAGATCGAAGGTTCTGAGCGTGAGATCGAATGCCAGCGTGTGTTTTTAGCTATGGGCTTTGTACATCCGCAGCATGAAGGATTGATAAATAGCCTGAATGTGCATTTGGATGAACGCAAGAACGTAAAAGCCAAAGAAGGTAATTACCGCACCAACGTAAGTAAAGTATTTGCCGCAGGCGACATGCGCCGCGGGCAGTCGCTGGTGGTGTGGGCCATTTCTGAGGGCCGCGAATGCGCCCGCAAGGTGGACGAGTTCCTGATGGGCCACTCGATACTGGAAAGCAAGGATGCCGTGAACCAGTTTGAGCAGGTGTTTTGATGTGCAGATGTTTTGATGTGCAGATGTGCAAATATGCGGATGTGCAGATGAAGAGAAATATATATTTTAACCGGATGCGTCTTTCGGACTTTTCCGACTTCCGGCCTTTCGGACAAGAATAATTCGTTCAGTTAATAAACCTAAGGAGAGCCGGGCCGCGAAAGCGGCTCGGTTTGTTTTTATTAGCGGGGCAGAATGATCCAATTAAATGAAATTCGCTCCCGGTTCATTCGCAAGCGTCTCAATACTCATATTTTCAAATAGCTGTATTAATTGGCCTTTGATCAATTTATATTGAGCATGCATGGCGCAAGGCCTGGTTTCCGAACATTGCGCTAAGCCGACGATACATTTTACAAGAATTTGATCTTCCTCCATAGCGGTTAAAATTGAGCGGATCGGCATTTGTCTTGACTTTTCAGAAAGATGGAATCCTCCATTCGGCCCGGTAACGGAATCTACGATACCATTTTTGGTCAGCTGCTGCAAAACTTTTGCGGTAAATGACCGGGGCGACCCAATGGCCTCCGAAATTTCAGCAAGCCCGGTCCGTTTATTTTCAGCACTTTTTTGAGCAACATAAATTGTGGCCCTCAGTGCATATTCAGTTGCTTTAGAAAACATATTTACAGCATTGCGATAATGTTCCGCAAGGTAGGTATAAAACCGGCCCCATTCTTTTTAGAATTAGCCTAGTAAATAAATAAAATAATTAAGGACAAAATTATCCGTAATTATTTACCTTTACAAAAAACCCGAACCGTTATGGCAAAGAAAAGCTTTATCACTTACCTGCTTAACCCCAAAAACTGGTGGCTCCCATTGGTAATTATTTTTACTGCCGGGGCTGCCGGAGTAACAATGATCGGCGTACATACTTACACCGACGCGCCGCCGATCCCTGCGTACCTGACAGCAAAAAAGAACGTTGTTTTCACGAGCGACGATATCCTGAAGGGGCAGGGTGTTTTCCACAAATATGCATTGATGGAATACGGCACCATGTTTGGCGACGGCGCTAACCGTGGCCCGGATTTTACGGCCGAAGCGCTGCACCAGGTGGCGCTATATATGAACGATTATTATCGCTTACATCTAAAAAATGGCAGTGATTCACCGATGCTTAAAAAAGGCATAGCAGCGCAGGTGCAAACGGAAATAAAAATCAACACTTATGCTCAAGGTAA
>JAFDZL010000232.1 GCA_018266935.1 Bacteroidota bacterium
TGATCGCACCCGAAATTAACCCGGAGAACGTCCATTATCCGCGCACCAGCCTGGTGGTTTTAGAAAATACGGTGAACAGGGGCGGGGGCAGTTGCTATACATTGGATGATATTAAACCGATAGCCGCCCTTTGTAAAGAAAAAGGATTGAAGCTGCATATGGATGGCGCAAGGATATTTAACGCCCTTGAACATACAGGCGACAGGGCTGCCGACTATGGTCAATATTTTGACGGCATTTCGGTATGTCTTTCTAAAGGTCTGGGCGCGCCCGTGGGTTCGGTATTATTGGGAAGCTGGGAAACCATTAAATATGCCCGGCGTGTTCGCAAAGTTTTAGGCGGCGGCATGCGCCAGGCCGGATTTTTGGCAGCCGCCGGTATTTACGCGCTCGATCATCATATCGAACGATTGAAGATCGACCACGCACATGCGCAATTATTAGCTGAGGCCCTCAAAGCTCATGCCCGGGTAAAAAATGTCTTGCCCGCCGATACCAATATTGTGCTGTTTGATACCGTTGCTCCGGCTCAGGATGTGCTGAATAAACTTTTGGCTGAAGGCATTAAAGCCAATGCCACAGCCCCGCATACTATTCGGTTTGTAACACATCTGGATGTGCATCCGGAACAAGTGGAGTATGTTATTAAAGTCTTAAGTCAGAAGTTCTAAGTCCGAAGTCATATAATTCGCGACTTTCGCCTTTCGACTTAAGACTGTAGACTTTACCCCCTGTCGGCTCCCTGTCTTTCAACCATCCAGCCCGGGTATTCCTTTGGCAGCGCACTTATCTCGCTGATCCTATTCAATTCATTCTCCGACAAGATCAATTCGGTTGATTTTACATTATCCAATAATTGATCGACACGCTTAGCGCCAATAATGGTACTGGTAATACCCTTCTGAAAACGGATCCATGCCAGTGCGACCTGCGCTGCCGATGCATTATGCTGCCTGGCAATATCGTTGATCACGTCGATGATATCATACGCCTTTTCCTTGTTAACGGGCGGAAAATCGAAGACATCGCGGCGCGAATCGCCGGCTTTCTCATTATCCCGTGTATATTTCCCCGACAGGAAACCGCCCGCAAGCGGACTCCAGGGCATCACGGCCAGGTTTTGATCAATCGCTAAAGGCAGAACTTCTCTTTCTATATCTCGTCCTGCCAATGAATAATAATACTGCAGCCCGATAAATTTGTTCCAGCCGTGCTTTTCGGCAATCCCCACGGCTTTCATCACCATCCAGGCCGGCCAGTTGCAAACCGCTACGTAGCGTACCTTACCGGTAAGCACAATGTCGTTCAGAGTCCGAACGATCTCTTCAACCGGTGTTTTCGGATCAACGCCATGCACATATAATACGTCGATATGGTCCATTTGCAGGCGCTGAAGGCTTTCGTCAATTGACTGGAAAATATGAAGACGTGAAAGGCCCACATAATTTTTGCCCTCGCCCATGCGTCCGCGAACTTTGGTAGCGATCACCAGTTCGCTCCGGCTGATGCCGGTGTCCTTTAGCGATTGCCCTAAAAGCTTTTCAGAAAGACCGTAAGAATAAACGTTGGCGGTGTCGATAAAGTTAATGCCCGAATCCACAGCGGTTTTCATGAGTTGGTTAACCTCATCCTGCTGCACCTTGCCGATGTTTCCCCAGATGCCGCCTTCACCGCCAAAGGTCATAGTGCCGAGACATAACTCGGACACCACCACGCCGGTGTTACCTAAAACATTGTATTTCATAAA
>JAFDZL010000233.1 GCA_018266935.1 Bacteroidota bacterium
AAAAACGAAGCGCATGCTAACAACAGCACATCTTTGTTCAATCCCTGAAAATACCTCTTGCGCACGGTTTTGGCAGGCTCCATAGCAATTGTCAGAGGTAATCAAATAAAGCCATGAACCCGAAATCCATGTGCAGCTGCATGTGGCAGTGGAACAGGGATAATCCGGGATTATCGGCGGTAAAATCAATATCCATTTCCTGGAAACCGCCAAGCATGACAACGTCCTTGATAATACCCGACGTCGGCTGCCCGGCAATGCTGGTGATCTCAAAGCTATGCCGATGTAGATGCATTGGGTGTATATCATCTGATGCATTTCGCATATGCAGGCGGTAACGCTTACCTTTTTTCAGATGAAACATCGGCTTCATGTTCATCATATCGAAAGCAACACCGTTAATGGTCCAGCGGTTGAAGCCATGGTCGGCCGCCTGGTCTTTTGCAAAAATCATGTGAATAGTCTCATCCGGGTCTTGTGCCTTGCGGTTATTATCTCCAAATATCCGGTAATCCCATTTATATGGCTTTGGTGCGGTCCATTCAGGTTTGCCGGATTGTCCGTCATACTGAATGACGGTGCCCATGCCATTGCCCCGGTCGTCGTCGGCAAGGTCGCCCATGATCCATACGCCGGGGTTTTTCATTTCTACAATGGCGCTGATTCGCTCGGCGGTGCCGATCCAAAGCAAGGGAACTTCCGCCGGATTGGGTACGGGGTTACCGTCAAGCGCGATTACTTTGAAAGTATGGCCGGGTAAGGCAAGGCTCCTGATCTCGGTGGCGCTGCCGTTGAGGATATGAAAAAGCACGCGCTCCCCCTGTTTTACTTTGATCGGGTCGCCGTGACCGAGTTGTTTACCGTTAATCGTGAATATTTTATAACCTACTTCATACCCTTTCGGGCGCTCGGGATGTTCCTTTTCCGCCTTCTCCTGCATCGCCTGTAATTCTGTTACCGGCTGTCCCGGCAGGAAATCCATAGCCATATCGCCGCCCCGCTGGAAATAAGGATCAAATTCTTTCATCACGATGAATTCTTCGCGATCGAACCCGGCAGGCTTGTTCTTCGGCTCGATGTAAACAGGGCCTACCTGCCCGCTGTACTGCCCCATACCCAGGTTGCCGCCGGCTACCAGGTGCGTATGGTAAAAACGAAAACCCGAAGGCCCCGGTTTAAATACTTGTCTTCGCATACCGTGAGCAGGGATATAAGGGGTGCCTTCCTCCGCCGAACCGTCAATGTCAACAGGTAAAAACTGGCCATGCCAGTGAAACTGTTCCGGTATGTCGGTGTCGTTATAAATATCAACAACAACCTGCTCGCCTTCTTTGAACCGTAATAGCGGCCCCGGGAACTGACCGTTGTATGTCGTAGTGGAAATAATGTATTGCGGAGCAACTTCGATGAGGCCGGTACCAATCCTGATCGTATAATCGGCTTTGCCCGCCTGTGCGTTTGGCGTGCCCGCGTTTTGGTCTGCCTGGTCGTTTTGCGAACTCTTATTCTTACAACCATCCAGCAGCGTCACACCCGAAATCCCCGAAAGCGCTGTGAGCGCTAACCCGGTACGGATAAAACTTCGGCGGCTCGTTGTTGCGGCAGGCTCAGACTGACCGGTATTATCATCATTAGTTTTCATGGTCAATATTAGTGGAGTTTAGCAGCATTTTGCATCATACGTGAATCCAATGACGTCCTGCCTCCGCCATAGGTTAACAACAAAAGCAGCAGTAATGTTAGGGCGAAATCGGTCCGGTATTCGTGGGCGAACGGCCAAAATCCTTT
Source organism: Bacteroidota bacterium (assembly GCA_018266935.1). Classification (GTDB taxonomy): domain Bacteria; phylum Bacteroidota; class Bacteroidia; order Sphingobacteriales; family Sphingobacteriaceae; genus Mucilaginibacter. The sequence continues at coordinate 1,789 of JAFDZL010000233.1, forward strand.
CCCGCTTAGTATGGGGAGTTTAGTCGTTATGAATGCGGTGATCATAATGATTAGAAGCGGTATAACCGCGAAGCGGGTAAAAAGGCCTATTAATACCATCAATCCGCAAACTATTTCAAATGAACCCGCGAAATGTGCCCAGAAATCCGGTGAGGAAAACCCGATCTTTGCAAAACGGCCGCTACCGATATCCTCTGGCCGGAGGAATTTTTGAATACCCTCAGACAGAAATATCAGCCCGACTGCAAGTCTGCATAGCAGTAATGGGTAAGAAGAAGTCGATAATAGTTTTTTCATAGTCAGCTCCTTATCCAAATTTCGCATAATAAATAGCTTTATTACGGTCTGTTTGAAAAACCTGCGGTAGCTATGAATGTATCAAGCGGTATGATTGCGGCGTTACGTCCGCGTACCGTTTGAAATATTTGACAAAATGCGAAGCATCGCCAAAATCTAAAAGCAGCGCAATTTGCGAGACGGTATTATCCGTGTAAATGAGCAGGCGCCTGGCTTCGCTGATGGTAAATTCAGCGATCACGCCGGTCGCCGATTGGCCGGATTGCTTCCGGCACATCGCGTTTAAATTTTGAGGCGTAGTGTTAAGCAGCGCGGCATAATACGCAACATTATTTTTTATTGGCTTGCTTAGGCCGAGCTTTTCACGAAAAGCATGGTACAGGTCCGTCCGCCTTGCTTGGTGATCAGGTTGCGGCGCTGATAAACTGACCAGCTTAACCAGCAGCGCCTTTAAGAGCCCCTCTAAACAGTGCTGCTGGTTCTTGTATGGATGTGCACGGTTATTTTCCTGTTCGATCAATCCAAATAAGGTCGTGATAGCCGGCTGTGGCTCAAGATAAACTGACGACATTGAACTCGCTTCCGATAAAAGTTGCTTAAGCTCTTTGTCCGTGCATAAGGTAATAAAATCAGATTTGATGATCAGGACGTAACCGGCGGGTTCAACATCTTCGTTGAGATCAAGAAAGTGGACCTGGTCTTTTCGAACAAAAAACGCGACCGGTGGCCTGACTTCATACTTTACCTGGTCGGTTACGTGATAGCCGGCGCCCGCTGTGAAAAAGATGATCTCAAAATAGTTGTTGTGTTTGTGGGGCAGCGTTTTACGAACTCCCCTGCGGAAAGGCGCTATCTTGAGCAATTTCTCTGCATCGCTCTTGTCTTTAACGGGCAGTTCGTGGAGCATTCAGTAAATATCGAAATAAAAACCTTTCGCATATTCGGAATTCGGGCGATTATGAAAGGTGTTAAACATTGTATAGGTATTACAGGATTTACTCTCAAATCTGCATAGTTATTTCCGGACGGGTCAACCGTTAAAAACCATGGTTTGGCTACTTTCCGATACAGAACTTCGAAAAAATATTGTCCAGCAGATCGTCGGTCGTAACCGTTCCGGTGATCTCCCCCAAATAATGCAGAGCTTGTTTGATATCCATCGCCAGGAAATCGGAAGTCACTTGTGTATCGATGCCCGTCAATACATGTGATAATGCTTCCTGCGTTTTCTGCAGCGCCTCCAGGTGCCGTACATTGGTGACCAAAGTCTCATTGCCTGTCAGCTCAAACTTGATGGCAGAACTGTAGATTCGATCCCTCAGCTCATCAATATGTTGTTTTTGCTTTGCGGAAATGATGATCGCGCCTGGTGTATGCGGCAATGCTGATAATTGTTCTGCGTTTAGCAGATCGGCTTTATTGGCTACCACGAGCGTAGTTAAGCCAGGTTTGCCTAAACTCGCGAGATCGCTATCCAACTCGGAAATCGTGGCAGCAGTTGCATCAAAAACATAGATTAGAAGCGCCGACTGGCTGATCTTTTCCATCGTCCGCTGCACACCTATTTGTTCAATGGCATCCGTCGCTTCGCGTATGCCGGCAGTATCGATCAGCCTGAAGTTGATGCCGTTGATATTCAACAACTCTTCTATCGTATCACGCGTGGTACCGGGGATATGGCTCACAATCGCGCGTTCTTCATTAAGTAATGCATTCAGCAAAGTGGATTTACCCGCGTTCGGTCTGCCCGCGATCACGGTATTCACCCCCTGTTTGATCGCATTGCCCAGTTCGAAAGATTCCACCAAACGGCTGATGATCTTTAATATATCGGCTATTAATTGCTTCAGTTGGTCGCGGTTGGCGAATTCCACATCTTCTTCCGAGAAATCGAGCTCCAGCTCAACCAGGGAGGCAAACTGTACCAATTGCTCACGCAAAATCTGCAATTGGCTGCTGAAACCACCACGTAATTGCTGTATGGCTATCTGCTGCGACGCCCGGGAGTTCGAAGCGATCAGATCGGCAACAGCCTCAGCCTGCGACAGATCGAGCGCGCCGTTCAAAAAAGCCCGCAAAGTAAATTCGCCGGGCTTTGCCGCACGCGCGCCGTTTTTGATCAGTAGTTTGATAATGGACTCGATAATGAAATTCGATCCGTGGCAAGAGATCTCGACGACGTTTTCGCGTGTGTACGACTTTGGAGCGATAAACAGCGAAACAAGCACCTCATCCAAAACCACATCCCCGTCAGCGATCTGCCCAAAATGGATCGTATGCGAATCCTGCCTGGCCAGATCCCTGCCCCGAAACACTTTATTGGCTATCGTTATCGCATCCGGCCCCGAAAGGCGTATCACACCGATGGCGCCGATTCCGGCCGGCGTGGCCAGCGCAACTATTGTATCTTCTCTATTGTCCATGATTGATGGCCCATAGTAAAACCACTGACTGTGGTCTGTTGGCTATGGACTAAAACGCAAAATTCGCCTTTTCCGGGCAATTATAAAAAAGGGTCAAAACACGCTGCAAATCCCGTGAAAACACGGTTGAAAATGTGCCCGGAACCTATCTAATTTTAAGCAGGAAAAAAATCGAAACTTATGGCAAACCAGGGTGTAAATTACGGCTTATTAAGAGGGAAAATAGTTAATGACCTGCCTTATCAGCATGGTACGGATCACTTCCAGATCGAGGTGAATGGGGCCGGCAAAATGTACCGGATAGCGATTGACGTGTATTCACAGTTTGCAGCCACCAGTACGGCTACCCATTTCCGTCACGGCAAAAATAACCAGCCGCTGGAAACCGACAGGATGGTGATGTTCCTGATCGATACGAACTACAACCACGAGATCACTGCTAAAATGCTGGAGGCCGGGCAAGGTTTCACACCAAAAAGCGATCTCCCGGATGAACTGCACCTCGATTACCTGCGCTACGATCCACCATTGGTAGATGTCAGCAAAATGGAGGTACTCCCGCCGAAGGACCAGAACGGTCAACACCTTGATCTGAATGATGATATCAGCCCATGGGTTGAAAAGGCAAAGAATGATAACACCGCCGAAGTATTCGCTTTTGGTTCCGGTTGGGATGACAATGCCCCCGGCGCGCAGCCTGACCACAATCATTACTTTGATCCTGAGCCCACCTTAGGTATCCATGATATCCACATGAACCAGGGAGATACGGGCAAGGAGCAGAAATATAACAGCATCTGGCAGGACGGCGCTTTGTTTATTCATTTTACCAATCCTGAAAAATGGGTCGCCATGTTCTTTCACTTTC
>JAFDZL010000234.1 GCA_018266935.1 Bacteroidota bacterium
ACATTTGCAGCCCGTACTATCTGGCATAGTATTTGGAATATCCGTTAAACTAAATAAAAAAGGAATGATTAAAAAACACCTGATTACGTGCTCCGTGATATGTGTGCTGGCCTTCATTTCAGGGCTTTTTTCCAGTTGGAAAACCGACAACTCAAAACCGAAAAAACACAAAGCAGAATACAAATTTATCTACCCTAAGGATGACCCTTCTACCGAGTTCAGCTTTGCTGACGAGGCCGTTCCATTGAACGATAGAGGTATAAATCGCAAAATGCGCGGTTCACTGCGTAAGACCAGCTACACCAATATACAATCGTATATTTTGCAGCAGGAAGCAACGCAGTTGTTCCCTGTCATCGAGCCGATTTTGGCCGCCTATGGCATACCGGACGATTTTAAATATGTTCCGCTGGTTGAAGCGGGTCTCAAGGATGGCGTCTCCAAAAGGGGTGCTGCGGGCTGGTGGCAGTTTATGCCAGGCACCGCGCGTACCTATGGCTTGAAAGTAGGCAATGGCCGCGACGAGCGCTACAACATCCGCAAATCAACCATTGCGGCCTGCAAGTACATCAAGGAACTTTATGGCGAATTCAACAGCTGGACGCTTGCCGCCGCAGCCTATAACAATGGCGAGATACAATTAGCCAGGGCTATTCGTAACCAGAGTGAGGACAATTATTTCCGCCTGCACCTGAATTCCGAAACCGGGCACTACATCTACAACATCATCGCGATGAAGCAAGTGATCGAACGCCCGGAACTTTACGGCTACAAAAAGTACAACAGAATTTACAGCACACATCCAAGCGAGTTGGTTGCACTGAACTAAAAACGACCGATTCACGGAGCAATTTGGGCCGGAACGCTATGAGCAGTCCGGCCTTTTTTATCAGCGCTGCTGAAGGATCATTTTGACGACGGAACGCCATTCATTTCATTAGCTGAATATATAATTTTTCCACCGACCATTGTCAGCAGGCTCTTCGTTTCGGGTAGTTTGTCAAGAGGAATGGTAAAAATATCCTGTGACAACACCGCCAGGTCAGCCAGTTTTCCCCTGGTTAGCGTGCCCTTTATATTTTCTGCGAATTCGGCGTAAGCATTGTTTTTTGTGTAGGCGATGACGGCCTCCTCCCTTGTAATATTCTCGTTAGTATTGGTTTGCTGACTACACACTATCATAATATTCACGAAAGGATTGGTCAAACCATCCGGAGATATCCCGACCTTAATGCCCTTTTTTATCAGGCTTCGAACCGGGCTTTCACGACAATACATTGGTGTATGCATCATTAAAAGACTGAGGCTTTTTATCTCATTCTCCTCTTCATCTATATTAGATGAATAACCATGATTATGCTCGATGCGCACGCGTTTTGGCCGCCATCGGGAATAGTCAGCGGTCATTTTCATCATTCGCAATACGGCGGTAACTGCGCTGTCCCCTACAACATGCATCATCAACTGATCTTTCCCGGCTAATCCATCCTTCAGTATTTGTCTTATCGTATCTTTCGCGAAGTCAAAACGCCCAAACCATCCAGGTCTGCCGTCGTAGGGTTTTGACGAAAGCGAACTTTCATCATTAGGCGTACCATCTATAATATATTTTGTACCCGATACATAAACCAGCGATGTTGGATTTTTATCAAACCCGGCCCACTCGCCCAGGTTACGATGCGCATTTGGGGTTATTATGAAAGCAATGATCCTCGTGCGGATCGGTGGATTTTCCATTGCGATCGCGTGCACCA
>JAFDZL010000235.1 GCA_018266935.1 Bacteroidota bacterium
AACGGTCAGCAAAAGCCGTTTCTGGAAAAATACCGTGATTTTCGTCACCGAAGACGACTCGCAGGACGGCTGGGACCACGTATCCGCCTACCGCACGACCGGATTCGTGGTGAGCGCTTACAGCAACCTGCAAAAAACCGTTTCAACCAATTATAACCAAACCTGCGTGGTACGCTCCATCGAGCAGATATTGGGCATTCCGCCAATGAACGTGATCGACGCTACCGCGCTGCCCATGTTCAATTGCTTTACCGATAAACCTTCTGATTATACTTTCACCGCCGTACCCAATCGCATACCGATCAACGATGTTAACCCCGGCCTGTCCGCACTGAAAGGCAAAACGCTTTATTATGCAAAAGCATCGTCGCAGCACCAGTTCGATCATATTGATGGCGGTAACGACGACCTGATGAACCACATTCTGTGGTACGCGGCTAAAGGAAAAAAATCGTACCCGGCTAAATCGGCAGGGAATGATGGCGATTAATAAAAATATTTATTCCACAATATTCAAACTAAATTCTTCGCAGAAAAAAAACGATATTAGACTTCTGGTAAACCTTACGACTTTCGCCACAGGGCTTGCCTCAATTTGATGAAGAAATTTACGTTTATCACTGGCATCGTCCTGCTGGCAGCCTTAGCCTGCAAAAAACCCTTTTTGCCTGTGCTTAACCAATCCGCTACCCATTACCTGGTGATCGAAGGGACCATCAGCGCGAACGATTCTACATTTATCAAACTGAGCCGAAGCAAAAAGATCGACACCTCGCGGATGATCATTATGGAAGGCGGCGCGCAGGTCAGCATAGAAAGCAACGCCAACGGCAGTTTCCCGCTTGTCGAGGTCAGGGCGGGCACTTACGCCGCAGGGCCGTTGAATTTAGATCCTTCGCACCAGTACCGCGTTCGCATCAAAACATCGGACGGTAAAGAATATTTGTCCGACTTTGTGCCGCTGAAAAATGCGCCGCCTATTGACAGCGTAGGTTATATCGCGCAGGCTTCGGGGGTACAACTGTATCTGAACGCTCACGACGACGCAAACACGACCCGCTACTACCGCTGGGATTTCAGCGAAGCATGGCAGTTTCACAGCCAGTACATTTCTACGTATTACAGCAACGGGAAAGACAGCTTAAAGGCGCGGACCGTAGCCCAGCAGGTTTATAGCTGTTTCGGCAGCGACAGTTCGACCAGTGTGCTTGTTGCTTCAACAACGAAATTAACCAAAGACATCATCAACCAGGCGCCGATAACTTTAGTACCGGCCAGTTCTGAAAAGCTTGAAACGAAATACAGCATAC
>JAFDZL010000236.1 GCA_018266935.1 Bacteroidota bacterium
ATAAGCTGCTCTTTTTCGATCTTTTTCTGCAATTCGAGTATGGCGCCTATCAATGCTTCAGGGCGCGGAGGGCAACCCTGTACGTACACATCGACAGGGATCACGCGGTCAACACCCTTCACCACATGATAACCGTGCTGCCAGTAAGGGCCGCCGCAGTCGGAGCAGGAACCCATCGAGATCACATACTTCGGTTCGGGCATTTGCTCGTACAGGCGTTTGATGCGTTCGGCCATTTTAAAGGTGACCGTCCCGGCGATAATGATCACGTCGGCCTGGCGCGCTGACGGGCGCGGGAACACCCCCAACCGGTCCAGGTCGTAAGTAGTAGCCAGCGAGCCCATCATTTCGATCGCGCAGCAGGCGATGCCAAAACTCAGCGGCCACAGGGATGACAGCCTTGCCCAGTTGAGCAGGTCGTTCATTTTGGTGACGATCACGCCGCCGCTTTCGTTCATGCTCTCAGGATTCATTGCCGGGTTTTCTGAATGTTGGTTTGAATGCGGGTTTCGGCGGGTTTGGATTAGTTGCAGTTGCAGTTGCAGTGGCAGTCTGAGACTCGTGGGCGAATTCTTTTACCTTATAGTTGCTTTGCTGCTTGTTCAGGCTCTCATATAACGACATCGGAACCTGCGTGTCCGCAGCCGGTATAACAGGGCGTGGTTTTATCCAATCAAGATCGCCTTTTACCCAGACATAGATTAGCCCAATGATGAGTATGCCGAGGAATATGAACATTTCAGTCATAGACAACCAGCCCCAGCGACTGTCGGCGCCAATAAGCGTCTTATTTCCAAAAACGGTGGCCCAGGGCAGGATAAAAACCATTTCGACGTCAAACAGCAGGAATATGAGCGCTATAACATAAAAACGGGTGTTGAAGGGCAGCCAGGCATTTCCTGTCGGTTCTTCGCCGCATTCATACGAGGTCAGCTTTTCGGGATTGGGTTTGTTTGGCGAGATTAGCCGCACTACGAAGAAGGCAAATGCTACCATGATAATGCCGACGATAAGGAAGATGAATATCTTTCCAAATTCAGATATTTGCGAAACCCCGTCCATGAATACAAACTTAGCAAAACCAGGCGACTTTGATGCAATTATAATAGGCGCGGGGGCCTGCGGGCTGATGTGTGCGGTGCAGGCCGGCTTTTTGGGGAAACGGGTTTTGGTGCTGGAAAAGAATGATCGCCCGGGCGCCAAGATACTCATCAGCGGGGGAGGAAGGTGCAATTACACCAATCTATACGCTACGGCACAGCAATTCATATCGCAGAATGAGCATTTCTGCAAATCGGCATTTGGGCAATGGACGGTTGAGGACACGATCAGTTTTTTTGAGGCGTATGGTATAAGGGGCCAGGAAAAAACATTAGGTCAATTGTTTCCCGTTAGCAATAAAGCAAAGGACGTAGTGAATGTTTTTACCTCGCTTTGTGACGACCTGGGGCAGGAAATATGGTGCGGGATTGAAGTTACGGAGGTCATAAAGACCGCGGATGCTTTTGATATTCGTATCCTTCGCGATGACCATCAGGCCACATTACAGGCCAAAAAACTTGTTGTTGCTTCAGGTGGCTTACCGGTGCAAAAATTAGGGGCTACGGATATGGGCCTGCGGATCGCAAGGAAATTCGGCCTTAATTTAACCCAAACGGCTCCCGCATTGGTGCCGTTGACGATCACGGGCAAAGATCAGCCCTGGTATGAGCGTCTCTCGGGTAACAGCATTTTTTGCCGGGTCTGGAATGATCGCATCAGTTTTGAAGAGAATATCCTGTTCACGCATTGGGGATTGAGCGGACCGGCGATCCTGCAGATATCATCTTACTGGCGGCCTGGCGAATTTATTTATATCGATCTGCTTCCTAACCAGAATATCGCCGGATTAATACAACAGGAAAGAGAGCTCAATGGCAGGAAAACTTTATTGGCCTTTCTCTCCGGGCTGTTTACCCGGAAATTCGCCGAGGCACTGGGCGACAGGCTTCCAATAAATAAAAACCTGGCATCACTTACTAAAAACGAGATCGAAAACATCGCTTTGCTGATCCATGAGTTCAAAGTAAAGCCGGCAGGCGACAAAGGTTATGACAAAGCCGAAGTAATGCGCGGCGGGGTATCGACGGACGAATTGTCATCCAAAACGCTGGAGGCGAAAAAAGTTCCCGGGCTATTTTTCGGCGGCGAATGCGTGGATGTTACCGGCTGGCTCGGCGGCTATAATTTTCAATGGGCCTGGGCCAGCGGATTTGTCATCGCGCAGAACCTTTAATTCTGTGGGTTTTCTGTTTTTTGGTTGGCTGCTTCCTGGGCTTTAGCCTCCTTAAAGTAGGCTATCAGTTTTTGAACATTGCCGAGATTGAATTCGTGATCCCTTATTCGTTCCAGCAGTTCGGGGATGTCGCCCATAATATCGCTCATTACGTCCTCGAAATTTTGCGGGGTTACCATTTCCATTTCGGCGGTATTGGCTCCGTAATAATAAGTAGTCTGGGCTTTTCCCATACCGCCACCTCCGCCGCCGAGGTCTATTCCAATACCACCACCCACGCCGCCATATCCGCCGTAGCCCCCGGTGCCAATGCCAACATCACCTTCGGGGTGCGCGCTGATGCCCCGGGACTTGCCACCGTAATAGGTGCCGACACGTGCCACATATAGTTTCGTATCTTCATCAAGTTCCACCATCACAAAATCAAGCTCTTTTTTGCTCCACTCCGTGTTACGCGGGGCGTGCGCCACCACAAAGCTGTCCCTGCCGACGACGAACGATTTCAGGTCGCTGGCGCTCAGTTTATAAGGATTGGTTTTTTCATCGTCTTTGAACTCAATAAAGGCTTCGTCTTTGATCGGTCCCCTGCCTGATGGCCCGGGACTGATACAGCCGGTCCCGCGATTACCTCCCAC
>JAFDZL010000237.1 GCA_018266935.1 Bacteroidota bacterium
CGACGGCAACCGCCTTGAAGTTCACGAGGCATGGGCCGAACTCATTCTCTCCAATAAACAAGATACTGCCTTCAAAAAATCGCCACTGGACTATTTCGCTGTCAGAATTGGTCGCCAGGAATTGGTTTATGATGATGAACGCCTGCTCGGCAACCTCGATTGGACCCAACAAGCCCGCCGGCACGACGCCATTGTTTTTAAGGCCCTTCAAAGCGGCTGGCAATTTGACCTGGGCGCTGCATTCAACCAGAATACCGATGCTATTAACTACAACGGCACCTACTATACACCGGCCAACATCCCTGCTACTGTTAAAGACAGCAAAGGCAACCTGGCTAATACACCGGCCGGTATGATACCGCTGATCAACAGTTCGGGCATCAGCGCCAAAAATGGCAGCCTTGCGTTCGCTAATCCGCCCGGCACCAACGCCGCCAGCCAGAATTATAAGGCGATGCAATATTTATATGTGGCCAGGAAATTCAACAAAACCAAGATCTCAGGCCTGTTCCTCACCGACCAGTTTGGCAAATATGTGCTCGACTCGGTTAAAAACGTGTCGGGGACAGATGTTGGCTATGTCTATGGCCGCAGATTTAACCAGCCCGGCGTCAATACCAGGTTCACCACCGGTATCCTGGCCAGCCCTGTATTTGGCGGCAGCGACCAATGGCTCGGTACAGCCGGTTATTATTACCAGGGCGGCCGCAACCGCGACGGCGCATCGTTGAGCGCTTACACCTACACGCTTTCATTAACCTATAAACCCGGCGCGGTGGGTTATACCGCAGGTTGGGACTATCTTTCGGGCAACGACAGCTTCAGTAGTTCCGCTCCCGACCACCGTTTTGACCCGCTTTATGGCACCCCGCATAAATTCTGGGGGTATATGGATTATTTCTATGCGGTAAGCGGCGCGCCGACCGGCGGGTTAAGCAACCCTTATTTAAAGGTAAAATATAGCGCAAGCCGTTTTTCGGCAGAACTGGCCAACCACTATTTCTACCTGGCTCAGGAGCAAAAAGATATTGCCGGCCAGCCTGTCAGCAAGTACCTCGGCGCCGAGTTCGATTTAACGACCGGCTACAAGCTGAACAAATTTACCAATGTTGATTTAGGGCTCTCCTACATGGCGGCCACAGCAAGTCTGGAATATGCCAAAAACATCACGCCGGGCTCGGCACGGCTCAGCCCGGTTTGGGGATACCTGCAGCTGAATATCAAACCCGAATTTTTAAACAAATAGCCTGTTGACTAACGACTTAAAAATTACGCTCATGAAACATCAACTCACCAAACTCAATATATTCTCGGTAAAAGGCGTGCAGATGCGCACCTTCCACATCACCTGGCTCATGTTCTTTGTGTGTTTTTTCGGCTGGTTCGGCCTGGCGCCGCTGATGCCCACCATCCGCGCGGAACTGCATTTGACTAAAGCAATGGTAGGTAATACCATCATTGCATCGGTCGCGTCAACCATTATTGCACGGCTCATTATCGGCAGACTATGCGATACCTGGGGGCCAAGGAAAACTGCTGTCAGGCTGCTGATCGCCGGGTCGCTACCCGTCTTCCTGGTCGGCCTGGCGCATAGCTACACAACCTTCTTATTGTTCCGGCTTGCCATAGGCGTTATCGGAGCTTCGTTTGTGATCACCCAGTTCCATACCTCGATGATGTTCGCTCCAAAAATAAAAGGAACGGCCAATGCCGTAACCGGGGGCTGGGGCAACCTGGGCGGCGGCGTCACGAATATGGTTATGCCTTTGATCTTCGCGGCCATCGTGGGTTTCGGTTATACTAAAGCTGAAGCCTGGCGGTATGCTATGATCGTACCTGGCGTGATGATGCTTGTCATCGCTTTCATATATTATAAATTCACGAAAGACACGCCCGAAGGCAATTATGACGAGATCGGCTATGTTAAGTCGAGATCGCATAAAACCAACTGGAAAATACTGGCCGACTGGCGCATCTGGGCGCTGACCCTGGCCTACGCCATGTGTTTCGGCATGGAGATCACTTTTGATAACGTGGCCTCGCTGCATTTTGTCGATTCGTTCCACCTGTCGCAAAGCAGCGCGGGTTTTTGGGCCGGTATATTCGGCTTCATGAACATTTTCGCAAGGGCGCTGGGAGGTATTGTGTCCGACAAGGTTGGCGGCAAATACGGTATGCGCGGCAAAGGGCTGTTGCTTGCATGCGTGCTGTTGTTTGAAGGATGCGGATTATTGTTGTTTGCTCATGCGGGTTCGTTGGTGGCCGCCATCAGTTTTATGTTGCTGTTCGCCCTGTTTCTCAAAATGTCCAACGGTGCCACTTATGGTATCGTTCCCTTTATCAACGCAAAAAATGTGGGCCTGGTGGCCGGTATCGTCGGAGCCGGCGGCAACCTGGGCGGTATGCTGTTCGGCTTCCTGTTCAAATCAACGTCTATCACTTACGTGGAGGCATTTACTTATATCGGTTATGCCGTAATTATCGTTTCGCTGATCGTCCTGATAACCCGTTTCAGGAAAGGGAAAGTGGTTCAGGAGGAAGCGCAACCTGTAAGCCTCACCCCGGCCCTCACCACTGGAGAGGGAGCATAATATAGTTAAATGAGATAACCATGACCGCAAATAAAAATAACCCCAATAAGCTTACGTCAACCTGCTGTTACTGCGGGGTTGGCTGCGGCGTGGTCATCAATAAAGAGAAAAACGGCAACATTTCGGTCGAAGGCAATAAGGGTTACCCCGTAAACCGGGGCATGCTTTGCAATAAAGGCATGAACCTGCACTACACGGTGAATGACCGCAGCGACAGGCTTTTGTACCCGCAGATGCGCTACAACCGGAGTATGCCGATGCAAAGGGTGAGCTGGGACGAAGCACTCGACCGCACGGCGGCGGTTTTCAAAACGTTCATTAATAAATATGGCCCTGATTCGGTGGCCTTTTATGCGTCGGGGCAATGCCTTACCGAGGAATATTATGTGATCAATAAGCTGATGAAGGGATTCATCGGCAGCAATAATATCGACACCAATTCGCGCCTGTGCATGAGCAGCGCTGTCGCCGCTTACAAAATGGCTTTGGGTGAAGACAGCGTCCCCGTTTGTTATGATGATATCGAACTGGCCGATTGTTTCTACGTGACCGGCGCAAACCCGGCCTGGTGCCACCCTATTTTATGGCGAAGGGTTGAAAACCACAAAGCGGCCAATCCGAATACAAAGATCATTATTGTTGACCCGCGCGTTACGGATAGCTGTTCAATCGCCGACCTGCATTTGCAGATCAACCCGGGGACTGATATTACTTTAAACCACGCCATCGGCAGGCTGCTGATCGAGAACGGCGATATAGACATCGATTTTATTCGAAATCATACTGAAGGTTTTGACGCTTACAGCTCGCTGGTCTTTCAGCGGACACTAAACGAGGCGGCGCAGATCTGCGGTTTGGATGAAGGAAACATTCGCCTGGCCGCCCGGTATATCGGCGAGGCAAAAGGCTTTATTTCGATGTGGACCATGGGCTTGAACCAAAGCTCCGTCGGCGTCAATAAAAATCTTAGTCTTATCAATCTTAATTTGATCACCGGACATATCGGCAAACCGGGTTCAGGCCCTTTATCGCTTACCGGACAGCCCAACGCCATGGGTGGCCGTGAAGTGGGTGGTTTAGCGAACCTGCTTCCGGCGCACCGTGATCTGAATAACCCGCAGCATCGCGAAGAAGTGCAGAAATTCTGGGGCGGAACGGCGATCAGCCCTACCCCGGGTTTGACGGCGACGGAAATGTTCAAGGCATTGGATGAAGGGCGGTTGAAAGCGATATGGATATTGTGCACCAACCCGGTCACCAGCATGCCCAATGCCCGTTTTGTGGAGCAGGCCTTGAAAAAAGCAAAGTTTGTGGTAGTGCAGGAGATCAGCGATAAACCCGAAACGCTGGCTTTCGCCGATGTGATCCTCCCTGCCGCCACATGGGCCGAGAAGGAAGGCACCATGACCAACTCGGAACGGCGTATCAGCTACCTGAATAAGATCATTGAGCCGCCGGGCGAAGCGTTGCCCGACGCGGAGATCCTCTGCCGCTTCGCACGGAAAATGGGTTATAAAGGCTTCGATTTTGAAAGTACAGCTGCAATTTATGCGGAACATGCGCGGCTAACCGCGAAAACCAGTATCGATATCAGCGGACTAAGCCATGATATCATCAAAGAAAACGGTTCGATACAGTGGCCTTATAAAAAGAAGGGTAAAATGGCCGGGACGCCCAGGTTGTTCACCGATAACTCATTTTACACCCCCTCGCAAAAAGCGATCATTCATGATGTACCCGATACGCATTCCGGTGAAAGAACAGATCTTGATTACCCTTTTTTCCTGACCACCGGCCGCATCCGCGATCAGTGGCATACGATGAGCAAAACC
>JAFDZL010000238.1 GCA_018266935.1 Bacteroidota bacterium
AGATCTGAAGTTGTGACCCGCATTTACGATAAGGCGCGCGAACTGAAGGAGCAATATGCTGATCATGGTTTTACCGGCTTCCGTGATTCGATCAATGAGGAACCGGTGATCGCTGTCGCCATGGCGCTTAACGATGTGGAAGCCGTGGATGATAAGGGCGCAAGCATGAGGACGCCTATCGGGATCGAAGGCCCATTAAAGATCGACATCCTAAAAAACTATTGCAGGTTTAACAAACAAGGCGAGATCGTGGAACCTGCTATAGTGCATTTTTCCGGCGGTTACGCGTCGCAATTCCATTACAGACGTGAAACGGCGAAACTGAAATTCATTTCCCGGCTCCCTTTTTTTAATAAGGTTATCGCCTCCGGTATGATCAATTTATATTTCAACGTTCCGTATGCTATACTTGTATTTTGTAAACGCTTAGCCAAAACCGTGGTGAGAGGGCAAAAATTTGATTTCAGCAACCCGTTACCGGTATATTCCAGCTATTAATGGACGTTACGATCATCATCCCGACTTATAACCGCATGGGCTTCCTTCCGAAGGCGATCGCATCGTGTAAGAGCGAAGGAGTTGAGGTACAAGTGATCGTGGTCGATGACGGCAGCACCGACGGCACCTGGGATATGCTGCAGCAGATGGAAGGCATCGGGATTTTCAGGCAGCAGCACTGGGGTAAACCCTGGGCGGTTAATATGGCCTTCCAACACGCCAGGGGGGAATATATCAAGTTCCTGGATTCGGACGACTGGCTGGCGGAGGGTATTTTGGCAAAACAATTCGCACTGGCTGAAAAGGAAAATGCCGATATCGTAGTGGCAGGATATTACGTGTATGAAGACGAGCACCTGGTGCGAACACAACCCTGGACGCACTGTGACGATTTCATCGCGCAAAACCTGGGGGAATGTGACAGCTCGCACTACTCTGCCTTCCTGTTCCGAAAGGATTTCGTCCGGGATATCCCCCACCGCACGTCGTTCGCCAGCGCCAATTTCGCCTCGCGCGACGACAGATGCTTTATGCTTGAAGCCTCGCTGAAGGAACCCAAAGTGAGCGTTCTGGAAGAACCGGCGCTTTGCCACCGGCACCATACCAAAGGGCGCCTGCAATTTCAACACAGTCTCGCGGCAGCCTGCACCAATTACCAGCACTTGCTTATTTATAAGAACATCATCGGCCAGTTGGCCGCCACAAACCGGCTAACGGAAAGGCGCATCAAAGCGGCCACCAGCATATTATGGCCTTTGGCACACTGGATAGCCAAAGACTCGCTCCCGGACGCCGTAAAGGTGGTGGATTGGATCTATGAGCTTGATCCGAATTTCAAAGTTCCTGAAAAGGGCGCACTTAGCCGGCTCTATAAGACCATAGGCTTCAAACCGGTCGAAAAGCTATTGCGATTCAGACGGTTGTTTACGAATGCATCCTGATAAAACTCTGAATATTTTCTACAGCGAACCCGATCCCGACCGCTGGCTGCCTTTCGACCGCTACCCGCGTAAAGTGATTCGCCGGATCGTGCGCGGGAAACCAAAAACCGGGGGTGTAGGCATGATCGCTGTCAACCTGGCGAAAGGGCTGGATAAGCTCGGTATCAATTACCGGCTGAACGATTACAAATACATCAAAAACCACCCCGCCGAGATAGCCTGTATTATTGGCAAACCACAAGTGTTGTTCGATAAAAGATGGCCCAACCCGGTAATCTTCGGCGCAGGTATCTATTCGCACCCGGTTGACCGGCCCGATCTTTTTAAAGAATTTCCCAACGTTAAGCGTTTCCTGGTGCCGGGCGAATGGATGCGGCAAATGTGCGAGCCCTGGTATGGCGACAAAGTGGTAGCCTGGCCCACCGGTATAGACACCGATGCATGGTCACCGGCTGCTGTACAGGGCGAACCTGCGTACGATTTTTTGATCTATGACAAAGTTCGTTGGGAACATGATCATTATCAAAATACTTTGATCGAACCGATACAGGCAGCGCTCGACCGTCATCAGCTGAAATATCAGGTTATCAGGTATGGCAATTACGGGCATAATGATCTTATCGAGAAGCTCAAAAGTTCAAAAGCGGTCATTTTTCTCTGCGAACATGAAACGCAGGGGTTGGCCTACCAGCAAATATTATCATCGGGCAGGCCGATACTGGCCTGGGACCGCGGCGGATATTGGCAGGATCCGGCCTATTACCCCAACCGGGCAAAATACCACCCTGTAAGTTCTGTCCCCTACTGGGATGATCGCTGCGGGGTAAAGTTCGCCGGTGCGGATGATTTTGAAGGGCGGCTTGAAGAGTTCATGCAAAAACTGTCCGGTTTCAAGCCGAGGGATTATATCGTCGAAAACCTGGCGCTTGAAATATGCGCACAAAAATACCTTGATATTTATAAGGAAGTGGAAAGCGAGTTGGCATGAGGATATTGCTGATCATGGATCCTGGCATACCCGTCCCACCGAAAGAATATGGCGGGCACGAACGGTTAGTTTATCTCTTCGCTGAAGAATATGCCCGGCTGGGACATAATGTAACGCTGCTCGCCGGACCTGAGTCGCATTGCAGCGGTAAAACGGTCGCCTTCGGCGTTAATGACCTTACCCGGTCGAAGAGACAGCGGATAAAGGAAGTTCGTTTTGCCTGGCGTTTCCTGCGGAAGCATAAAAAAAGTTTTGATCTGATACACAACTTCGGGCGCCTGGTTTATCTGCTGCCTGTATTGAACCACCCGGTGAAAAAGATCATGACTTACGGACGGCCGGTAGCGCAGCGCGGTATCAGGATAATCAACTCGCTGCCCAACCGCAACCTTGTCTTTACCGCCTGCAGTGATTATTGTGTGTCAACCGGCAACGTAGCCGGGACCTGGAAAACAGTTTATAATGCGATTGACTTTTCGCAATACCAACTGAAAGAGAAGGTTAGTAACGATGCTCCGCTGATGTTTTTGGGGCGATTGGATCAAGTAAAAGGTGTTCACACAGCGATCAAAGTAGCGCACGAAACAGGGAATAAGCTGCTGATCGGGGGTAATATATCGCATACCAAGGATAACTATAACTACTTCAAAACTGAAATAGAACCGCAAATTGACGGCAAGCAGATCATTTATGCCGGTGCGCTGAATGACGACCAAAAGAATAAATACCTCGGCGAAGCTAAGGCGCTGCTTTTCCCAATCGAATGGGACGAACCCTTTGGCATGGTCATGATCGAAGCGATGGCCTGCGGCACCCCGGTTATTGCCCTGAAAAGGGGTTCCGTGCCGGAGGTGGTCGATTCGGAAACGGGGATCATTACCGGTACCTTCGAAGAGATGGTGTCGGCGGTTAAAATTGTAAATAAAATCGACAGGAAGCGCTGCCGGGCTACAGCCGAGGCAAGATTCGACATCAGCGTGATTGCCGAACAATACTTAAACATATTCAACTCAAATGCTGAATAAACTGCTGCCCGAACGCGTAAAACGCCGTCTGAAAACCAGGCTGGGCGTTCCTTCACAGGAAGACAGCTTCGCGAGGCTCAAAGGCCTGGGATTCAATCCTAAAGTGTGCCTTGATATTGGCGCTTATGAGGGAAACTGGACGCGGGACTTGAAAAATATCTTCCCGGATATGGCGATCCTGATGCTGGAGGGCCAGTCCGAAAAGGAAGCAGCACTGAAAAAGGTAAAGGATCAATTTACTGACGTGGACTACCGGATCGCATTGCTTGGTGCTGAAGAGCGAAGCGTCACTTTCTATAAATATGAGACCGCAAGTTCAGTTTTAAGCGAGCACTATGCTACCAGTGCGCGTACTGAAACCGTGACGTTGCAACTCGTGGATAAACTTGTGCAAAAGACGCCCTTTGAAAAACCCGACCTGGTCAAGATCGATACGCAGGGCTATGAACTTGAAATATTGAAGGGCGGCGAAAGGACATTGCGTTCCGCTGAATTTGTGCTGCTTGAAGTTTCGCTGCTGGACATCTATAAAGAAGTGCCGCTGGTTGCGGAGGTAATGACTTTTATGAACCAGAGAGGATTTGTGTTATATGACATCTGCTCGCTGATGCGGCGGCCAT
Organism: Bacteroidota bacterium; assembly: GCA_018266935.1. Lineage (GTDB taxonomy): Bacteria > Bacteroidota > Bacteroidia > Sphingobacteriales > Sphingobacteriaceae > Mucilaginibacter. The sequence goes on from JAFDZL010000238.1 coordinate 4,073, forward strand.
TGGACAAGGCGCTTTTCCAATCCGATTTTTTGTTCGCGAGGGAAGATTCAATTTTTCGAAAAGATAAAAGGTGGAGCTGAACCGCTGCAAAAAAGTCATTCTGATTTCTACGGGTCAACCGTCTTCAAACCCCCGCCTCGTAAAAGAGGCTGATGCGCTTGCAACCGCAGGATATATGGCAACCGTCTTATATGCCCACTGGAACGACTGGGGTGGCCGGTTCGACAAAGAACTTATTGCTTCTAAGCAATGGCGGGCGGTGCTGGTCGGCGGCGATAATGAAAAAAACAAGGCAGCCTACTTCTTCAGCCGCCTTATGCACAACATTGCCAGATCGGTTAATAAGCTGTTAGGTGGAAAATACTTTGCCGAGCGTGCCGCAGCGCGGTCAATCTATTTTCTGATGAAAGAGGCCTGCAAACATGAAGCTGATCTCTATATCGCGCACAATCTTGGTGCATTGCCGGCGGCGGTTACGGCGGCAAAAATATTTGGTAAACCCTGTGGTTTTGATGCCGAAGACTTTCACCGCAACGAAGTGAGCGATGATCCGAACAATCCTTTCGTCAAACTGACAACCCGGCTTGAAAAAAAATATATTCCGCAGGTTGACTATCTGACAGCAAGCAGTCCCGAAATAGCTGATGCTTACCAAAAGATATTCCCCGGTATCAAGCCCATAACGATACTTAATGTTTTCCCAAAAGAGAACTCAATAGCAGAACCCCGGCTAAACTCCGGTGGCCGGCTAAAACTATTCTGGTTCTCGCAAACCATCGGGACGAACCGCGGGCTGACGGATATCATCGGCGCGCTTAAGCTAATTAAAAGTTCGCCTTTCGAATTGCATCTGCTGGGCAATTGTTCGGAACAGATTAAGCATGAACTGCTGGAAGACAGCACGGGAAACATTCATTTTTACGAACCGATGCCGCCGGATAAGATCGCGGAATTCGCCGCGCAGTTTGATATCGGCCTGGCGCTTGAACCGGGGTTTAACATCAACAATAACCTGGCGCTAAGCAACAAGATATTCACTTACCTGCAGGCGGGCTTATGCGTGATAGCAAGCGACACTGAAGCACAGCGCAACTTTATGAATAAATATCCCGACATCGGCAAAGTTTATCGAAAAGGAGATACCGCGGTCCTAAGCACGATACTGGCGGAATACGACGATCAACGGGAAAAATTACAGGCAGCACGGTTAAGCGCGTGGTCATTGGCGCGCGGTGAAATGAGCTGGGAGGCTGAGCAGGAAAAATTTCTTGCAGTGGTGGCAAATACGCTGAACAAACAGTGAATAAAAAACTGCTGATCATATCGCCTTACTTCCCTCCCTCGAATGCCGCCGATATGCAGCGGATTCGGATGAGTTTGCCTTACTTCAGCCAATGCGGTTGGGATGCAGAAGTGGTGACCATCGACCCAAAATATTCGGAGATGCCTAAGGACGACCTGTTACTGCAAAGTATTCCGCCGGGCATAAAAATCCATTATGTTGACGCGATGAACAAAGGCTGGACGTCGAAATTCGGCCTTGGAAGCATTGCCTTGCGTTCGCTGCGTTTTTACCGCAAAAAGGTAAATGAGCTGCTCAAGAAAGAGCATTTTGATCTCATCTATTTCTCGACCACGCAATTCCCGGTTTGTATCCTGGGCGCTTACTGGAAAAAACGATTTGGCGTGCCTTATGTGATTGATATGCAGGACCCCTGGCATTCCGATTATTATCAAAACAAGCCGAAGGATCAGCGTCCGAAAAAATACTGGTTTTCGTATCGTCTCAACAAAAGGCTCGAACCAAAGGCAATGCGAACCGTTGACGGACTGATCAGCGTGTCAGAAAGTTATATAACAACCTTGAAAGAACGCTACCCGGAGATCAGCCATATCCCGGCAGAAACGATCACTTTTGGCGCATTCGAGCCGGATATGGAGATTGCCGAAAAGCACAAAGACTCATTTCCGCAGCTTTTCGACCCTCCGTTTGTCAATATTGTTTACATCGGGCGTGGAGGCACGGATATGCGCAGCGCGATAACGCCGCTGTTTATGGCATTGAGGGACGGATTGGATACTCACCCGGGTTTGTTCGATAAGATCAGACTTTA
>JAFDZL010000239.1 GCA_018266935.1 Bacteroidota bacterium
CAATGCCATTCACCAGGAGATCGACGTGCACGCGATAGAGGAGCAAGTGGCCGTACGTCCGTCATGGATCGTACAATTATGGCGCGACCATCACTCCAAGATATCTGTAGCAGCTTCGATAGCAATATTTGCTATACTGGCTACTTTGTTTGTGACAGGAAGTTTGAGTAACAAGTCAACCTATGAAGAGTTAGTGAGAAAGGTGAACCAAATCCAATACGCCCAAAATCATCCGCACCGGTATGCAAGCAGTACCACAACACCGGCGCCTGTTGTTGCCAGCGACCGGTACAGGGCAACCGGGTTTGCGATCACTTCGGGCGGCTTAATAGCAACTAACTATCATGTGGTTGAGAAAGCCGACTCCGTATATGTTCAAAATTTTGCAGGGAAATCCTTTAAGGCGAAGGTTCTATATACTGATGAAAACAGCGATATCGCTATTTTGAAGGTTACGGATAGTTCGTTTAAAAACCTCGGGCCGGTACCTTACACCTTTAAACGGTCAGAGAGCGACCTGGCGGAGAATGTGTTTACCTACGGCTATCCGCAAGACCAGGGCGTTTATGGCGACGGCCGGATCACCTCTCAATTTGGTCTGAACGGCGATAGCGTGGATTACCAGGTATCCGTGCCGATCAACCCGGGTAACAGCGGCGGCCCGCTGTTCGACAGCAAAGGAAATATCATTGGTATTGTGAAAGCCCGTCAAACCCAAATGGAGGGCGCTCATTTCGCATCCAAAGCAAACTACCTGCTCGCGGCTATTGACAGTCTTACTGCCGATTCGTTAACCAAACACCCGGTTGTGCTTAATACGAAGAACACTTTGGCCGGCTTGAGCCGCCAGCAGCAGATCAAAAAGCTGCAGAACTATGTGTTCCTGGTAAAAGTTTACGCGAAGAACTAAAAGCGATCTTGAATATCAAAGAGAAGCCCCGAGATGGGGCTTTTTTTTAATCCCCCTCGTCATAGCGAGCGACAGCGTGGCTATCTCTGAACTATGCCCTGTGGTATTGATCGTCCCGTGCAGAGATTGCTTTCCCGAAACCCGATAGCCATCAGGACGGGGCAGGCTTTTCCCCGCCGTGACGGTTTTATTTTTATGTTTTTTCATCTGCACATCTGGATATCCGCAGATTTGCACATCTACCTATCCACTTCCCCCAGCACAAAATCAATCGACCCGATAATAGCGATCAGATCGGCGATCATGACGCCGCGCGAGATCTCCGGCAGGACGGAAAGGTTGCAAAAGCTTGGCCCGCGGGATTTGACGCGGAAGGGGATCTCGGTATCCCGGTAAACCTCTTTGCCTTCTTTGTCGGTCTCCCTGCGCTGCGGGTGGACGAAGTAGAAGCCAAGTTCGCCTTTGGCGCCTTCGCCGCGGAAGTAAAAATCCTGGGGTTTGGGGACGAGCTTTCGCGGCAGTTTGGCGCGCGGATCGAAATCGGGCGTGCGCTTCAGTTCTTTTTGCAGGCGGTCGAGGCATTGTTCGATGATATGGAGCGATTGTTCGATCTCGTCGATACGAACTTTATAACGGTCCCAGCAGTCGCCGACGGAGCCCATTTCGCCTTTGCCAATAGGTACCTCGAATTCCAGTTCGGGATAAACGGAATAACCGTCGATGCGGCGCAGGTCCCATTTCAACCCCGAGCCACGGAGCATTGGCCCCGAACAGCCGTAGTTAATGGCCACATCCAGGGGCAGCACGCCGATGTTGGCTGTACGCTTGATGAAAATAGCGTTGTTGGTGAGCAGTTCGTTCAGCTCAACCATCTTCGGCTTAAAGTACTCCACGAACTCGCGGCAGCGTTCTTCAAAGCCGACGGGCAGGTCGTAAAACAGGCCGCCGACCCAAATGTAATTATACAGCATGCGCGAGCCGGAGGCCCATTCCAGCATGCCCATGATATGCTCGCGGTCGCGGAAGCACCAGAGGAACGGCGTGAACGCGCCGATGTCGATGCCATAAGTGCCAATGGCAATCAGATGCGAGGCGATACGGTTCATTTCGCAAACCAGCACGCGGATATATTCGATGCGTTTGGGAATGTCCTTGTCGATACCCAGCATTTTTTCAACGCCCATGCACCAGATGTGGCTGTTGTTCATGGATGCCAGGTAATCCATCCGGTCGGTAAAGGGGATGGTTTGCTGGTAAGTAAGCGACTCGGCGTGCTTCTCAAAACAGCGGTGCAGGTAGCCGATATGCGGTATCACTTCCTTTACGATCTCGCCATCGGTGATGAGTTCGAGCCGCAATACGCCGTGCGTTGACGGGTGTTGCGGACCCATGTTCAATACCATGTCCTCAGTGGATGCGTTCGCGATCCGCTGCTGGTACCTTTGTAAGGCTTCGTCGTATTTGGAATTCGTGATGTTCAATTTCGTGCACTGTAAACCCGTCATTGCGAGCGATAGCGAAGCAATCTCTGCGTTTGCATCCCGATAGCTATCGGGACGATGATGCGGGTCCATAATTGGTATAGTTCAGAGATGGCTTCGTTCCTCGCCATGACGTTTTGTTTTTTTAATCTATTCTTATTCCTTTATAATATTTATCAACTGTAGTATAATCCTTTCTTAACGGGTATCCTTCCCAATCATCCGGCAAAAGCAGTCGTCTCAAATCCGGGTGCCCTTCGAAAAATATCCCGATCATTTCATAAGCCTCCCGTTCGTGCCAGTTGGCGGCGCCATAAACGGAGGTAATGCTTGGGAATGATGGTAAATTATCTTCATTGCGGTCATTTGCTTTGATCACCTTCAATGTCAGCTGTGTTTGGTAGGGGATCGAGGCCAGGTGATAAACCACGCCGAATATGCCTGCGTCCACGCCGTAATCAACACCTGTCAGACAGGAAAGGAAATCAAAATAGGTAAGCGGGTTATCCCGCAGTTCGCGGCAAACTTCAACAATGCGGTCAGGATTGATCAGCAGGGCAGACTGCAAGCCGCCGGTTTCTTCACCAACGATAATATCATTGCCGAATTTGGCTGTCAGTAAGGTTTTGATCTGCTCGAAACTCATGGCGCCAGGCGGACTCTTTTCCAGGTTTTGTTATCCACTTTCTTATACAATATCCTGTCGTGCAGGCGGCTGGGCCGTCCCTGCCAGAACTCGATCATCCTCGGCTTCAAAATATACCCGCCCCAGTGCGACGGTTTGGGCACCTCTTTGTCGGCATATTGCGCTTCCAGTTCATGCCATTTTTTCTCTAACCCTTCGCGGTTGGGTATTTCCTGGCTTTGCGGCGAAGCTACCGCGCCTACCTGGCTGCCTTTCGGCCTTGAATGAAAGTATTGCTCCGATTCTTCCTTGCTCAGTTTTTCGATAACGCCTTCGATGCGCACCTGGCGCTCCAGCGTATCCCAGAAGAAGGTAAGTGCGCCCAGCGGATTTTTGGCGATCTCCTTTCCTTTTCGGCTCAGGTAATTGGTATAAAAAGCAAAACCCTCTTTGGTATAACCCTTCATCAGCACGATCCTGGCTGAAGGCCGGCCATCAGACGTGGCTGTGGCCAAGTTCATTGCGGTCGGTTCATGCTGTTCCGACTGTAACACTTCGGTAAACCATTTGTCAAATTGCTTGATCGGGTCGGGATTGGTGTCCTTCTCGGACAATGTTTGTTTACTGTATTCGTTTCTTATGTGTTGTACGTCTTGCGCGCCCATGTCGCAAACTTACAAATTAATTGAACCGTAAATTATTATTGCAATTTCATAATTCATTATTTGAACATATTTTTACCTTTAGTCGTTATACCAATAAAATTTTATGCTTAGTCTGATAGCACCTGAATCCGGCCGTTTACTCATTTCCGAGCCTTTTATGCTCGATCCCAACTTCAAACGATCGGTGATCATTCTGACAGAATATGGCGACGAGGGCGCTATGGGTTTTGTGCTGAATCATGAGAGCGAATACAGGCTGGGCGATGTCATTCCTGATATCCAGTACGCTGACTTCCCCGTATTCATGGGTGGACCGGTTGGTAATGATACCCTGCATTTTATTCATAACGTGCCCGATAAGATCGAGGGCGGTATTGAGCTGACCGAAGGCGTTTACTGGGGCGGCGACTTTGAGGTGGTGAAGGACCTGGTTTCCAATTACCAGCTTACCGACAGCGAGATCAAATTCTTTATCGGTTATTCAGGCTGGACGTCCGGTCAGCTTGACGCCGAAATAGGCGACGATGCCTGGATCGTGACCGATAAATTCAGTCCTGAAATGTTGTTCAACCACAGCGACCAGAACTTATGGAAGGATGTGGTGAAGGGCCTCGGCCAGCGCTACGCGCATATCGCCAATTTTCCCGAAAATCCGATGATGAATTGAGGGGAGTCCGAAAGTCCGGATCCCGATAGCTATCGGGACCGCGTAAATCCGAAAGATTGATTTAGGTTATTTAAAATCTTCTGACACCAGATCAGACCGATCTGGATTACCCCCCCCTCAAAAAAAAAATTGATAATCTTATTTAATGCGATGGACTCCAAAAAATTCTGGAATTTTCTTTCGGACTTTCGGACTTATGCGGACTTTCGGACTATACTTCCGCTTTAAAAGTTTTTCCTAAATGTTTCCCTAACCCGTAGTAGTGCCTGAAATTGTAGATCAGGGGCGACCAGCGTTCAGGGTTGATATGATTTTCGCCTGTCACGATCTCCTCCTGCGCCCTCACGGTCACCACCCTTACGGTAACAGCGGCCACGTCGGGTTTCCCTTCGTCATCATGATCGAGCGGGGCATAGCTTTCAAAAACCGCTTCTAATTGAAGCGGGCAGCCCTTGATGGATGGCGGCGCTACAAGTTGCGAGGACATCTTTTCAAATCCTCCTGCGCTGAATTTATCCCGCTCGTAGGTGTAAAGGGCTTTTTTATCATCTGGTACAGGATACATCCCGGTAAGCCGGGCGATACTTTCTATATTTTGATGAAGATCTGCAGAAGGAAGGTTGACGACACATTCCTTTTGCGTCACCAGGTTTTGAAATGTTTTGCCATTGCAGCCTAATCCCAGCACAAGTTTATAGCCCAGCGCCCATACCGACGACATGGGGCCGATATTGGCATTGCCGTGTTCATCCATGGTGGTGATTAAAGCGACGGGCGTACCAAAGTACAGGATCTTTGGCCGTATAGTTTTATAAGATGTGTTAAGCATTGAAGTCAAGACCGATAATTTCTCTTAAAGCCCTTTTGCCGGTGTCGGTAACCCGCAACACCCGTTTCTCTTCATTCCTGACAACCCATTTCTTGTCCATCATAGCATTGCACATAGCAGCGCCGACGGCGCCGGCCAGGTGAGGCTGTTTCTCGGTCCAGTCGAGGCAGGCATAGATGTATTTGCGGCGGGTGGTATCGACGGCTGAAAGATCGACATTGAAGGCCCCAAAGATCTTGCCGGCGTTAATCCCTAATTCTACCTGTTTTGAGAAATCGGTATTGCCGTTGTCATAGTAAATAATCGCCTGCTGATCGGCAAGAGACTTAAAGATCGATACGCCGAGCTTGCCGGCCACATGGTCGTAACAGGTACGTGCCACGGCAATCGGTTTTATTTTTGACTCCTGCTTCGGCAGATGCTGCAGGCTCATCAGGTGTTCGACTAAGTGCGCTATTTCAGGCCCGGCAATTTCGTAGCTGTTTCGGCGGCCGTTGCTTATTTTCTTAACCAAACCGGCTTTCAGCAGTACAGCGAGGTGATTGGACAGGTTGCTCTGCGAAACATCCAGGTGCTGCTGTATTTCGGCATAGGTCGCTTGTCCGCGCAGCAAATAAAGCATCACGGAGAGGCGCAACGGATCGGCGATAGCGGAAGTGATGCTGTAAATATTCAGGTCGTTCATACCACAACAAAGGTATGGACTTGTATAGGAAGTTGGTTCAGCGCTTTGTGATGAATGAAGTCCCGAACCGAAAAATTGGGGGCTGCTCTAACAAGAACAGCCCGTAGTAATGATCGCAAGCCAAGCCTTGGTTTTAGTCCTGGTAAAGTTGTATACTTTCTGGTTTTTGCAGATCCAGAATCCATCCTTCGATATAAGAGATCAGATCTTTTTGCTCTGGGCGCGATTTTAATTCGCCGCAGCAGCCAAACACAATCAGACCCAGCGCAATACAATGTGCCATGTCGAGCCGCATAAGCAAGCCTATGGCGAAACCGGCAATAAAGTTTTGCCGGGCGTCCGGAGCAATGTCCATGTAGCGATCTACCTTCTTTCGCGAAAGAACAAACTGTTCATCATCTGCATATAAAACGGCATCGTTTGCGGAATAAACCAGGAGACGGGCGATATTCATAGTTCTGAAAATAGAGAAATACTTCTTTTTCAGGTTTGAAGTAAATTGCCCGGCGACTTCAGTACTCGCTTCGACGCCATTTAGTATCATCCATAGGTTGATGGCTTCATTTTCGTCCAATGCAAACGTCGCTTTTCCGTATGTTGAAAAGGCACTGATGATATCCAAAGCTTCATCCACCTCAAAAGAAAACTTTTTTACGGGATCGCCCAGGTAAAAGATGAATTCCATGTCGGTTTTGCCAAGCGGTTTGATAACATTTGTGAGCAATCCATCCCACAAAGCCGAGGCCCCGCTCACCGCGGCCCAGTCATCAAAGGCGATGATGCGGCAATTAGCAAATACAGATCGAAGCTCTGTGATCACTTCGTCCTTTTTAAAAAATTCCTCGATTTGTTTTTCCGAAGCTGTCACAGGCGCTACAGTATCCAGCCGGGAAAGCGCCTCAAGATTATGCATGGAATTAAAAGTCAGGCTTCGTATGCCTAAAACGGATAAGATATCAGGTAAGGGCCATTCCTTAATGCCAAATGCGCTTAGTGACGAAGGAACTGCCGGATGGTTTGATCGTTCTTCCGATGTAGTGCGGCTCACATATAAGTACTCGTCGGCAACCATGCTGTGAATTGCAGTTAGCAGGTTCGTTAACACCAGACCTGCATTTTTGATTTCCATATTGTAAGTGACCATGACTATATTTTTTAAAATGTTGATAGATAGACAACTGCTATAATATGAGTTGGGCTCAAATCTTTTCATCAAGGGGCTGCTCTATCATTCTTAAGGAGTCGTCAACATACTCACTCCCCTCGCTTAAGCTTTCCTTGTTTGGATCGAACTCCTTTAATATTCCTTCGTTGATTTGACCGCTTGCTTTGGTCTTAGGATCTAAATAAGATCCAAATAAAAAATCATTCATCTCCCTTGGTTTTAAAAGTTTATAATTTGGTGTTCTGTGTTGAGATACAAGTTTGGTCTGCTGCCTGTAAACTTGCCGTGTTGTTGACCAGCTTTCGTAAGGATCATACGCCAGCGTAGGGATATCCTGATGCACGAACAGATAGAAAGTGCATTCCCGTTGCAACTGCCTAGCAAACTGGCACTTGTTATCTTCGTTTTAGCAGGCGGCAGACCAATCTG
>JAFDZL010000023.1 GCA_018266935.1 Bacteroidota bacterium
AGAATCTTTTCTATTTTATATTCATCCCGCTTTTAACCTCGCCTTTCAGGCAGACTTTCAAGGAAAAAGGCTACAAGCTGAAGATCAAACAAAGTAATTATTATTCGCTTTTCGGTTTTGTTTTCTTCGCGCTTTCCGCCTGGTTTTTAAATAGCGGCCTTTCCAACCTTTTCGTTGCAGCGTTCTGGATGGGTGGTTTTATCCCCGCTTACCTGATGGATGAGTTTTTTAACCGTCAGCGCCAGATTCGCAAGCTGCAGCGCATTTTCGGTCCGCTTGAGCCCGAAGAAGAGTCCACGCACCAGGACGCGTAAACGATCTTTTCTCACCCGCCGCATTTCACCCTTAAAGGGTGATTTAACTTAACATTTGTGCGATTATATTTGATTGTACGATAGGCGTTTAAATGAAATTTTTTTTGACGTATGTGTTTTTGGTGACAGCGATGTTCGGCTGTAATTGGAGCTGTGCGCAATCGATATACCCCGATGCGCAATTACCGAATGATACGCCGCGGCTATTTGCCGTTGGGATACTTTCGGATGGTTTCAGCAACCGTGATTTCACCATGTCGCCCAAAGGAGATGAGATATTTTTCACCATACAGCAGCCGCGTTTTGCGCTGAGCGCCATCTTGCATGTCGTCAGAAAAGGCGGCAAATGGAGCGCGCCCGAAGTGGCGCCATTCTCGGGCAACTACCGCGACCTGGAAGCCGCTTTCTCGCCCGATGGGCAGTATATCTATTTTTCATCCGACCGGCCGGTCAACGGCAATGCAAAAAAGGACTTTGATATCTGGCGCGTGAAACGCCTGCCTGATGGTAAATGGGGCGAGCCGGAGAACCTGGGACCAAATGTCAATTCAACCAAAGACGAGTTTTATCCGTCGGTGACCAAAAGCGGCAACCTCTATTTTACCACTGAACCCGAAAACGGGCGCGGCAGCGAGGATATCGTAGTTTGTAAACCGGGCACCAATGGCTATGGAAAACCTGAATTACTGCCTGATGACATCGATACCAAATACGATGAGTTCAACGCCTTTGTGGATCCGGACGAACAGTTTATCCTGTTCTCATCCTATGGCAGGGCCGACGACATGGGCCGCGGAGATATTTACATCAGCCATAAAGGGAAGAACGGGGAATGGCTGCCTGTGAAGCATCTCCCCGCTGTTATTAATTCTTCAGCGCTGGATTATTGCCCTTATGTTACTATTGACAAGAAATACCTCATCTTCACCAGTAACCGCCTGAACCCTGATTTCGCAGACGGCAAAACCAGGAATATTGAGCGGATAAAAACGTTGCTTTCTTCGCCCGGTAACGGGCTGGACGATATTTATTGGGTGAAATTCGACCCTGAATGGCTTAAATAAATTGATATGAAAAGAGCACTACTTGCATTGTTTATCGCGCTTGGCTTCAACGCATTGGCGCAGCAAAAAAGTCCCTGCGCCGCAGAACCGCACACGCATGACTTTGATTTTTGGATCGGTGAATGGGATGTGTACCAAACCGGGACCGATAAGCTTGCCGGTCATAGCGTGATTCAAAGTATATCGGGCGGCTGCGGGATATTGGAAAACTGGAGCGACCTGCAGGGCGGCACCGGTAAAAGTGTCAATTATTACAACCTTGCCGAAGGGCAGTGGCAGCAGGACTGGATAGGCTCCGGAGGGAAAGCACAACGGTACCTGAATGGTATTTATAAAGACGGCGCCATGCAGTTTACCTACGAATTCACCGACAAGCAAGGCAATAAAAAGACCGGCAATTTCAAGTTTTACAACATCGACAAGAACACGGTACGGCAGTACCAGGACGTGAATAACGATGACGGCAAGACGGTCACGGTTTCCTACGACCTGACCTATAAGCGAAAGGCCCAATAACCCTATTTGGTATTTACCACCACTGTCGAACTCTGCAGGCCCTTTGATGTCGCCGTCAGCGTAATGCTGCCCGGTTTCAAGTTCGATTGCAGGATCGCCAGCGCCAGCCCGTTAAAGGCATGGCGGTTTTTGGTTTGGAACGAATCGTGGTCGGTCTCGCAGCCGTTGTCGGTAGCCCGGATACTGCCATTGCCGCTCACCTTAAAGCTTACCAGGTTATCGGCAGTTGGCACCAGGTTGCCGTCTTTATCCAATATTTTAACGGTTACGAACGACAAATCTTTGCTACCGGCCGAAATGGTCTTACGGTCGGCTATCAATTCGATCTTCGCCGGTGCGCCTGCGGTACGAATTTCTTCCGTTTTAACGATCTTACCATCCTTTCGCGAAACAGCCTTCAGCGTGCCAGGCTCATATTTAATGCGCCACATCACGTGCAGGTCGTCGCCCTCCTTCTTTCTTGTGCCCATCGATTTACCGTTCAGGAACAATTCCACCTCGTCGGCATGATTATAAAATGCCCATACGTCGATGGTTTGGCCGGGCTTCCAGTTCCAGTGCGGCAGGATGTGCAATACGGTTTTGTCGGTCCACTCGCTTTGGTACATGTAGTAAATATCTTTTGGGAAGCCGGCCATGTCGATGATGCCGAAGTAGGAGCTGCGCGACGGCCATTTGTACGGCGTTGGTTCGCCGAGGTAATCCCAGCCTGTCCAGATGAACATGCCTGACAGGAAATCATATTTTTTCATCACTTTCCAGGTCGCCTCATGTGTCGATCCCCATTCCGGCCTGACATTATCATAAGCGGAACATGTATTATCGGGGTTCCCGTCAGTGAAAGGCTTGTCCCAGCGTCCGGGCCATATACGGATGCTGTCCGAAGGCATATCGTAATGTCCGCGGGTTTCCAGGCCCGAAGTGGTTTCGGTTGCAATAAACTTTTTACCAGGGTAACGGTCATGGAATGCGGCATAGTTAAATTCATGGTAATTATAACCGATCAGGTCCAGGGCACCCGATTTGATGATCTTGTTGGAAGTATCCGGGCGGTCGTTGGCAGTTGTGATTGGCCGGGTTAGATCCAAGCTTTGCACGATAGACGCCAGTTCAGGCGCTAGTTTCAGCGACCTCGGATCGCCCTGTTGGGGTATCTCGTTGCCGATGCTCCAGATGATCACGCTCGGGTGGTTGCGATCACGGAGCACCTGGTCCTCCAGGTCGCGCTTATGCCAATCGTCGAAATACAAATGGTAATCGTATTTCACTTTACCCACCTGCCAGCAATCGAAAGCTTCGTCCATTACCAGGAAACCCATTCTATCGGCCAGGTCGAGCAATTCAGGAGCGGGCGGGTTGTGCGAAGTACGGATAGCATTGCATCCCATTGCCTTCAGCATTTCGAGCTGGCGCTGCAATGCACGGTCATTTAGGGCGGCGCCGAGGCTGCCCAGGTCGTGGTGGTCGCATACGCCTAATATCTTCATGTGTTTGCCGTTGAGTGAGAAGCCTTTGTCGGCGTCAAAATTGAAGTAGCGGATGCCGAATGTGGTGGTATATTCGTCTATTGGAACGGTGTATTGACTTAGCACATTAGAAACGGCATCTCTGCCCAATCTATTGGCCATCAGTTTAATAACTATATGATATAAATAAGGGTGGTCGACTGACCATAGCTTAGGATTTTTTATTTCAATATCTCCACTCATATGTTCAGTTGTATCGTTATAAAAATCTTTAAATGAACGTGAGTCAATTTCTTTGCCCGCTGGATCATATAATTTTAGTACAACTTTGTAATCTACTTCTTTACCGGTATAATTTCTTATAGTAGTCTCTACGTGCACTTTCGCCAATTTATCGGTTACTTCTGGGGTAGTCACATAGTTACCCCAATGATCAACCGCGATTTTATTCGTCGTCACCAGCCATACGTTCCGGTAAATACCCGAACCCGAATACCAGCGTGAATTGGGCTGTACCGAATTATCCACTTTCACTGCGATCACATTTTTGCCGCCGAAATTGAGGTAAGGCGTCATATCATACTCAAAGGAGATGTAGCCATTCGGCCGGAAACCCAGTTCGTGGCCATTCACCCAGACCGTGCTTCTCTCATACACGCCGTCAAAATCGATATAGACCATTTTGCCTTTGGAGGTTTTCGGAACTGTAAATGTTTTGCGGTACCAGCCTATACCGCCCGTCAGCGCGCCTCCTTCAACGGTTGCCGGCGAATTCTTGTCAAATTTGCCCTCGATGCTCCAGTCGTGCGGTAAATTCAATTCACGCCAGCTGGCATCTTTGAAGCCCACGTCTTCACCTCCCTTTACATCGCCCAGGTGAAAGCGCCAGCCCATATCAAAATCGGCGCGCGTGCGCGGCGACTGGGCGCGACTGTTAAAATAAAAGCAAAGGAACGGTAACAGCGCTAAAGCTGCCTTAAAATACGTACGGGTTGATCGCATGACGGTTTACCTGGTAAATAAATGTATAATCGACACTAAATTAGAAATGTTTAATCAATCTGCAATCACTAAAATTTGGGGCCGGTTATAATTGTTTTAAAAAAGGGTCGAATTATCAGCCAAAATGTCTGAATTGATCAATCGGCATTATATTCGCATAAGCAAGGTATGAACATTCAGCAAATAACATTCGGCAATGGCTGCTTCTGGTGTACAGAAGCGATCTTTCAAACCTTAAAAGGCGTCAGATCAGTGGCGTCCGGCTATATGGGCGGGCATACCGAAAACCCGACTTATATGGAGGTTTGCAACGGTGACACCGGTCATGCGGAAGTGATCCACCTGGAATACGACGCAGACGAGATATCATTCGACGAGCTTTTATTGGTGTTCTTCAAAACACACAATCCAACCACGCTCAACCGCCAGGGGAATGACATTGGCACGCAATACCGTTCAGCTATATTTTATTACACTGACGAGCAAAAACATGCGGCCGAAGCCATGATCAAAACGCTTACGGACGAAAAAGTATTCGATAAACCCATCGTGACCGAAATAACACCGGCATCGGAATTTTACAAAGCCGAGGGCTATCACCAAAATTATTACCAGGATAACCCGAACAAATCCTACTGTGCCTTTGTCATCCAGCCCAAGCTGAACAAATTCGCCAAAGAGTTTACGGATAAGATACGGCCGGAATTATTGCGGTAAAGCAACCTATATTTCTCTGTGCATCTTTGTGAATCCCTCTGTGTCCTTTGTGGTTAAAATTGAAACCACAGAGTGCCCAGAGATTTCACGGAGGGCCACGGAGGCATTTTCGTTCCATTAAGTTTTCGTTAACTCTCCCATTTCATCCGGGTAATATGTAATTTTGGTAAACCACCAAATCAATACCCATGAGACAAAGATTTATTGGCTGCCTCGCCGCATCGCTCATCGCGTTGCAGGTTTCGGCGCAGCTCCCCGGCAAGATTCACAAAACAGGACAAGTATTATTACCCAATGGCTGGAAACTGAGCCCTGCGGGCACCTGGCTGCAATTGGGCGACCTGCCTCTAAATATACAGATATCAGCTTCCGGCCGCCTGCTGGCGGTGACCAACAACGGGCAAAGCACGCAGTCGATCCAGCTCATCGACCCCAAAAATGAAAAGCTCCTGGACGAAAAGATCATCAAGAAATCGTGGTACGGG
>JAFDZL010000240.1 GCA_018266935.1 Bacteroidota bacterium
AAATTGGAATGTGGATGCGGTTTTGAATAACGATATCGTCGGCAATACGCATGGTTTGGATAACGACTTGAAGGACAATATTCATGTGCGCGTATTCAGTGAAGGTGTGCCTACCGTTGATGCCGATAACCAGCGGAAAATCGCAAGCCTCATTTCTCTTGGCGGCGAAAACGACAGCCCCTCGCGTGAATTGGCAAGATATATCAAGGAAACATCAGAAAGGTATGTTGACCAACTGGATGTCAAGCTGATCTATCGCCGCGACCGTTACCTCCGCGGCGGCGACCATATTCCATTCCTGCAGCAGGGTTATTCTGCTGTACGGGTGACGGAAATGAACGAAGATTTTACCCGCCAGCACCAGGATGTCCGCACTGAAAACGGGATCAGCTATGGAGATCTGCCGGGACTATGTCGATTTTGAATATGTGCAAAAGGTAGCACGAATGAATTTGTCTGTTTTGGCGAATTTGGCATCAGCTCCGGCAGAACCGCAAAACGTAGGCGTGGTAACAAGCGGCCTGACCAACAAAACCGAGTTGAAATGGGAAGCGCCAAAAGACGGGAAAAAACCCGCAGGGTATTATGTATTGATGCGTGAAACGACAAGCCCTTACTGGGAAAGGAAGTTCTTTGTTAACGATACGCATGCAACGCTTGATTACTCAAAGGATAATTACCTTTTTGCGGTGCAATCGGTTGACGCAGATGGGCATGAAAGTTTGCCGGTAGTGCCGAGACCGGTGAGATAGCTTATTTGTGAACACGTTTCTCGGCAGCAAACTTATCCTCGGTTGATTGAAAATTTTGCGTACCTTTTAAATGATCGTCAAGGTAGTTTATAGTTAATGCCGATACTGTATTATAAAGCTCACCTGTCTGGCATTTGCCTGATGCTTTTACGGCAACAGGTAAATAACAAAAGTCCTGGTGATCTGCGGAATCTACTTTCAAGATCAAATGCTCCCGGGAAAGCTTTTGCTGGAAATCAAACACCGAATCCTTTTTTGAATCTTTTACTAATGGCGAGCTTTCGAGCCTGAAGTAAGGAATATTCAATTTCATTTGCTGAAAGGGACCGTTCTTGATCCCATCGAAATCAGCATCTTCATTCTGATCGCTGCCATAGTGATGAAATTCTGATCCTTCAAATGAAATGATACATTTCACATTTTGAAGTTTAGTTGCCAGCACAGCATCACCAACACCGCCCCAGCTATAGCCGAGTAGAGCCAGCTTTGAAAAGTCAGCCTGAGGATCATTTTGTAATTTCTTCAGCGCGGCGGTGGCATCATTGACCTGTTCCATCATGTCCTCTTTTTTCATCGTCATGTCGCCGGGATAACGACCTATGGAACTTATCGAAATAACGAAGTATCCTCTTTTGGCCAGGTCTTCCAATAGTTTGTAATTCTCATAACCCATGCCATTGTAACTCGCTAAATAAAGCACAATAGGGAATTTGCCCGGTGCTGCTTTGGCATCCTTGTACGACGAGGTTTTGTAGCTAAACAACTGTGCCGGGGTTGAGCATTTAAAGCCTTGACAGAATGCTTTGGCAAATTGTGCCGGGATGCTGTCGCCGGCTTTGGAAGCAGTATAATAATTGGCCCTGCTTCCGAACAGATCCAAAAAATATTTGAAGTTAAATGCAGTATCTTTCGTAGTGGCATCAGCCGGGTACCATATGTCCACATCAACCGGACGATAATGCAGGTAATCGGCAGTATCAGTGTTTGGCTTGTATATCCTTGATCTGTCGGCAAAGCGAATAGTTCGGAACCCCGCACGATACCGGGGTTGATCCGGATTGTGCATCGTACATCCGCA
>JAFDZL010000241.1 GCA_018266935.1 Bacteroidota bacterium
ATATAGTTACCGAATGGTGAGTTCCGGTGCGAAAGTTGGTTTGAATTTTTCCATAGCCCTAAATTTTTACCGCTATATCGGCGATGTTTATTCCTTCAATAATTGTTATTTCATGCTCCGCAGCTAACCGGCTTATGGCGGACGACGTTACCGGCGGCTGCAGCCAAATGATTTTCGCGCCAAGCGGCAGCACCTGATCTTTTAATATCCGCTCATGTTCCGCCTCCGGGCGATAAATAAATACAATATCAACTGACGCCGGCCGCTCATTCAGCCTGTTAAAAACAATATCTCCTGCTTTGTCCGTTGCTTCGTTATAGTGGTCGGGGCTATAACCATAAACTTTTAATCCGGCATTGATCAAACTGTGCGGTACATTTTTATCAGGCCAGTCGATCAGCAGGATGGTTTTGGCCTTTTTTAGAATGTATTCTGGGTCTTGAACCATGTTTAATTTTTAACTTAATTAAAAAAATATGAAATGACATAGGATTTATATTTTATCAGTCGCTGTCCTCCAGTGAAAATACATCCTCCACCGGTTTGCCGAACACTTTTGCGATCTTCAACGCAAGCACCGTCGAGGGTACGTATTTATTACTTTCTATCGTATTGATAGTTTGGCGCGATACGTTCACAGCTTCAGCAAGGTCGGCCTGGGTGATATTCTTGATCGCGCGCTCCACGCGTATGTTATTCTTCATCGTTCAGCCCTCCCTGCTTAATGAGCGGTTAAGGCGAAAGATCATCCACCGGAACCGGATAATGAAAAATAACAATGGCACCCAGAAATCGAGCTCAAGGATGTGCCCGACGTCTTCAATAAACACCAAACTCGCTATCAATATGATGTAGTTGATATAAATAGCCCAGCGCAGCGAGTCCAGCCGGATCTGCCATATCTGTTCATCCTCGATCTTCTCTTTTGCAAAAGCGACGAAGAACAAGCCCGAAGTCATGACCAGGGTGGTACAAATAAAAAACAAGTGTTCGCCGGAGAATGCGCCGGCATCGGTAGGCTGGGCATCCATGATATTGACCATGCCGTGTGATTTTCCGAGCATGCTCAAAGGAACGTGTAAGATCACCAGGCCCCAGCCTAAATAACGGAACCAATAAGGGAAAAGAAAGCGGGTTTTCATATGGCCAGCTCCTTTCCGTTCTGCTTGCTATGCCTCGATAAAACGTAACTGAACCGGATGACAAAGAATAAGGCGATGGTCCCCAGGTTCAGGAACATGATCTCAAGAAAATCGATGCCATAAAAGAAAAAGTTGGCAAGCAGAAGGACTGTGTAATTGATATATACCGCCAACTGCATCGATTCAAGCCTGAGCGACGATACAAATTCATCTTCGCTGTCCCGTTTGCTGTAGCCCCACATCAGCAGGGTGACTGGTAAAAAGAGGAACAAAATCTCAACCCAATCTTTTGGTTCCGGGTCACCGCCCTTAAACACAAGCGAGCCGAAGAATGCGAAAAACACAATGATGGTCATCGGGATAGAAGTAAGCTGGCCGATAAACCGGTAAGGCTTTCCGGGCAGGTAGTACATTTTACCGGTTTGATATTCACCTTTTTTGCTGTAGCGCAGATAATAGTAGCGCGCGATGAAAATAACCAGTGGCGTGAACAGGTTGTACACGGACATATTAAAGATGTCGGTTGCCCCACCGAGCGGGTCCTTGTCCAATTTTAGCGCTTCGATGCTAATCGTCACTATCAGCCAAACCAGGTAAACCAGGTAGTTGACCAGCACGGCCCAATACAATGCATTGTAACGCATGCGGGCGGTCAGTTCGTCTTCCTTTTTCTCTCTGGAAAATGCAGCCAGGAATAAGCCCACGATTACGAGTGTCAGGGCCAGTGTATTGGTAAAGTCGTGATAAAACGACCCTTTTACATAAATACTGGTTGACTTCACCGTATAGCCGAACCCCGAAATATGAAAATCGCGGTAAACGCTAAGGTAGCCAAGCACAAAACCCGGGATAGCCAGCAGCCATCCCACGGGCCTTAATTGATGTGGGAATAAAAAGCGGGTTTTCATTGATTGTCAAATTTAATTGACCAAATGTAAAGTTTATTTTACAAATGTCAAGTATATTGGTAACTATATATCAGTTGGGACAAAAAATGGGTGTTTTCACGGGTTGATTTATTTGTATGAATGGTCGTACCTTTATTCAAACCTAAAACACACAAGATGAAATACTTTCCAATTCTGCTTTCTAAGGCAGGAGAATTTAAGGCTTTAAAAGAATTAAGCCAACTCGTTAAATCCGAAGTAGCCCCAATTATCGAGGTAATACCTAATAGTATTGATAGAGTTAATGCGCAGTTATCCGCAGAGTGGTCTTTTGCTAATAATCAAGTTCTTTTAGACTTTTCAGCCTATAATATTGGAGCAGGTAATATAGCGGGCGTTCAGCAACTATTTGCAAGTTTAAGGGCTTCCGGTGTTAATGCAGTCCCTGTTATACAGCAAAACAGCTCTGCTTCATATATTCAGTTGGTGGCTAATTTAGTCGCTCAAAACAACGCAACAATTTGTATTAGGGCGTCAAATACAGGTGGCGGTTTGATAAACTTCTATGCCGGAGCCGCCGCATTAATGGCGCAGGTAGGTTCTAACAACGCAGCTACAATGCTTTTAATTGATTTGGGTTATGCGGAAATCCATAACTACAATAATCTTTCTGCATTAGCGATAATGGCATTGAACACCATCCCTAACCAAAACCAATGGGCATCTATTATAGTAGCAGCAGGGTCGTTCCCCGTTGATCTCACCCACGTTAACCCGCCAAATGTTGTTCACAGATTACGTAGATACGAATGGGATATATGGAATGTGATAAATAACAATGCCGCTTTGGCTGGAGTTACCAAATATTCAGATTATGGCAATAAAAATCCGGTTTACGGTGGTGAGGTACAGTTTTCCGGAAGCTGTAGCATTAAATACACCGCCCAAAGCGATTTCGTTATTTATAGAGGTATAAAGGCCGAAGATCACATAGAGGGTAACGGTCAGTACATAATATTTGCATCAAGGCTAATTTTAACCCCTGAATATTCGGGGACAAATTTTAGTTGGGGCGATGCTCAAATAAATAGAATAGCCAACGAGCCACTATCATCATCAGGCTTAAGATCACGCCCTGGAAGTGCCACAACTTGGGTTGAGATTACCCAAAATCATCATATTACATTATTGCACAGCCTTCTTTAATTTTCCAATCAGAGCGGGCTTTTAAACGGTTTCTTACAATAAGGGATAGAGTTTCTATTTCAACGTTATGGGCTAATATTTCACATAGCAGCCAATTTCTTTGTTTCTTTTTGAACGGAATATTTAAAGCTGTAAGAATATCAATTAATTCTTCATTCCAAAGCAATTTGGCAATGTGAAACCCGTTTTTACTTGGGTTAAGATTGCTGGGCTGGATAGTTTTAACGGAATTGTCAACGCACACTGATAACCCAACCCATTGCGGTATTAATTTTAGTACGCGCTCGTAATATTTGTCTTCGGTTACGACAGTTAAATAATCAAATATGTAAGAATAAGCTATCAACTGCGATGGTAATCGTTGAAGCGTATCGCTTGCGCTTTTTATCTCGTAGCCGTGAAACGCACCGTTTATTACAGCCATATCAATTCGGGCTTTTGCAGCCGGGACTTTTAATTCTTCTACAACTTTTGAGTGAGGATCGTTTAGATATTGCAGAAGTTCAGTCTGCCTTAAAAGATGCCTAATGTGGGGGTCTTTCATCGCTTTTTTTCCTCTTGACTTTTTGACAATAACATATTATCTTTGTCTTAAGTCTAAGAAAAGCGTTCTTTATACTGTTAAAAAATTCAGCTAATTAGTACTCGAATACCAATTAGCATCACAAAATTATAAAATAGTAAGAGAACCGCAATGAGGCGGTTTTTTTATTTTTGGTCTTTTTCTTTAGGCAATTTGGTATTCCCCGCCATCCTTATCATTTGCTCCAGCGTCCCATCAAACTTGACCTTTTCTTCGTACTTCTCTGCCCTGGGCTTGGGTGCTTTCTTCTTTGCCATAATCAAATTTACGAAATAAGATCAGCATAAGTCAAGCGAACATTGTTAACGTTCTTTACTGCATCCTCAAAGCGGGCTATGTCAGTCCCTTTACGGGTGTTATAGCGATACCCGAACTCATTGCAATACCTGTGCAGGTGCTTAGGGCTTACTTGATGGTATATGCCGTATATGCCGCGTTTTAACTGGCTAAAGAACCCCTCTATAGTATTAGTGTGCATTGCACCCCTTACGTACTCCCTATTCACGTGGTTAACAACCTCGTGCCTGTAAGAGTGTTTCAGGCTACCATACATAGTTGAACTATCGGTAACGATCAAAGCATTTTCGGCAACGTTAGCCTGTATTAATGGCAACACATCAGAATGTTTAACGCTGCCCGCTTTAATCACTTTAGTTTTAACCTGTCCGCTTTCACGGCCTACCATAGCAACTACAGACGTTTTGCTGAAATACTGTGCGCCAGTTTGAGCCAGTTCCCGGCGTTTCTTATTGCTCTTATTCTTAGTTGCGCCACCTACGTAAGTTTCGTCGATTTCAACTGTACCTGTCAGGTGTTCGCTTTGGTTGCTATTCAGCATTTCACGAATACGGTGTAAAATGAACCATGCCGTTTTTTGCGTAATATTAAGATCGCGGGAAAGTTGCAAACTGGAAACGCCTTTCTTGTGTGCGGTACACAGGTACATAGCGGCAAACCATAGGCGCAAGCTGATCTTAGTATTTTCAAAGATCGTCCCTGTTGTTACCGTGAATTTCTTGTGGCACTCTTTGGCTTTGCATTTAAAACCCCTGTTGGTTACGTATGCACCAACATTACCACAATGAGGGCAGGTAGGTGTTTCACCCCAACGGCTGTTAGCCAAATAGCTGATACAGGTTTCCTTATTCTTGAAGTAGTCCAGTACTTGTAGCAGGTTTTTGAATTGCGTTTCCATTGTTATTTTGTTTGCTTATACAAATATAATATTAATAACTTAATGGGACAAATTTATTTGAAAATAGTTTATGAAATAAAATTGTGTTGATAAACGTGGTGAAAAACATGTAATAATTAAACATTTGCATTTAACAAAGTGTTAATAAAATATTATTTGCATGGTAATGATTAATTGCTAAATTTGTTTTATCGTTAAGGAGATAATTATGAATATCAACTTTCACAAGCCAAGCACGTTAGATAGAAATCTAAAAGCCACGATTCAGAGAAGTGGCAAAATCGGATTTACGGCAGAAGCTGCAAATAAGCTAAAACTTAGTGTTGATAAAAGCTTAATGATTGGCAACAATGCTGATGATAAAGACGACCAAAATCTTTACGTAGTAGTTAATGACCCAAAAGAAGAAGACGCTTTTCAGGTATTAAAGGCGGGTTCTTATTATTATGTAAACACGAAGCCGTTATTTAAAACGCTTAGATGGGACTACGAAAAATATAATTATTCATTTGAGATCACCGAAGAAAACTCGGATGGTAATGTTTATTACAAATTTAAGACCAGTAGAAAGGAGAGAGATATAAACGAAGAACCCGACGAGTAAGCCGGGTTCTAAAGATCGTTCTTGAAATGTAAGTCTATTGCATCGTGCATTAAACGTATGGTGCAAACCACATTAGAGTTGTACAAATTAGAGTTACCCTCATTAAGTATCTTCTAAACAGTACCGATGTAAAGGACTTGCGTGACAGGCGCAGCGGGTTAGTTTCTCACACAAACTAATCAAAAGGCGGCTTTCGGGTCGCCTTTGCTGTTGCTATAAAGATATGCTAAATCTTTTAGATATACAAATTAAAGTAACTTTAATTTGTACTATACCCTTGACACGATGTAAAACAAACTTTACATTAGCGTGACTGTCCCAAGTGGTATATAGTTACC
>JAFDZL010000242.1 GCA_018266935.1 Bacteroidota bacterium
GCCGGGCAACGTACGCCAGTTGAAAAACGTGGCCGAGCAATTGGCCGTACTGGAACGCGACAGGCTGATCACCGCGCATATCCTGATGAATTATATTCCGCAGGAAGCGGGTGGCACCAACCTCCCGATGCGCATCGCCAATCAACCCAAAGAAGATTTTTCGGAGCGCGATATATTATATAAGGTATTGTTCGACATGAAGCGCGATATGGTCGAGCTGAAAAAATTGGTGGCTGATATTATCGAGCATGGCGGCGTTTCGGCGGGTTACGCGTCGAACCCGCAGGCGATAAACCAGCTGTACCGCGATATTGAATTGCCTGATTCGGGCGGCGAGCCACAATTTACTATTCAGCAACCCGTTATAAGCAGCAGCAATGCACCGTTCCACGATGCTGAAGAAGTGGAAGAATCGCTCTCATTAGTGGAAAAGGAGTCGGACCTGATCCGCAAGGCGCTGAAAAAGCATAAGGGCAAGCGTAAGCTCGCTGCCAATGAGCTGGGGATATCGGAACGTACATTGTATCGAAAAATAAAAGAGCTTGACCTGTAAAATGAGAAGAACGGCTATCGCAATTTGCACGTTGATTGTCCCGGTGCTGTTTTGGTCGTCGTGCACCGTTACCCTTAATGGTGCATGGATCCCCGGGGAAATGAAGACGATCAACGTGGAATACTTTGAGAATAACGCGCAACTGGTGGTGAATAATCTCAGCCAGAATTTCACGGAATCGCTAAAAGCCAGGATCCGGTCGTCAACCCGCCTGTCGATCGTGCAGGGCGACGCCGACGGGCACATGTCGGGCACTATTACTGGTTACACTATCGAGCCGATATCGGTTCAGGCAACGCAAAACAATGTCGCCCCCCGTGCCGGCGGCGAGCGTTTAACCATTACGGTGAATGTGATCTATAGCTACCCTAAGGATAAAAAATATAGCTTCACCCAATCATTCAGCGAATACCAGGACTTTTCGGGTGACATTAGCTCCCAGGAACAAAACCTGATCAACTCTATAACCAAGAAGCTTACAGACGACATTTTTAATAAGGCTTTTGCGAATTGGTAAGACAATTTGTAGCTTCACCCCTTGTGGATCAATACCTCAATAACAGGCAGAACGAGATTTTGTGGAGATTGCTGGCCAACCCTGCCGACAACGGCAGTTCGTATGGGTCCAACCTGCAGCAATTAGTTAAAGATTTTCCTCAAAGTGGTCTTTTGCAGGCGCTTTTGGCGCGTGCCAATGGCGGCGAAAACTTGCCTCATGCCGCGGCTGCGTTTAATACCAGGGCCTTATATGTAATGATGAATGCCTCGGAGAATCTTGCCGGCGTATCGGAAGAGCAGATCGTCCAGGATCTGAACGGCACGATAAATTATGCAGATAAGCAGGAAGAGCCGGCTATGCCGCTGAATGATTTCAGCGATGGCAAACTGAAAGACATACTTGGTTTTGAACCGGCCGGACACGAAGAAGAACACCCGGAGGTATCTGCTGAAAAAGTAGTGGTCGGCGACGATGAGCGGCAGGAGGTTGAAGCGATAGAGGAATTGCAGGAACCTGAGACTGCTCCTGATACTATCATCCCGGAAGAGATCGGGGAACCCGCTGCCATTACCGAAGCATTTGCAGAAGCGGAAATCGCCGCTGAAATACCCGCGGCCGTAGCTGAAGAGCACATTGCCGCCGAGGTCCCGGCCGAAGATCATCGGGCCGCTGCCGATCTTAGCCCTTACGAGGAAGAGGTTATCGAAACGCCGGAAGAGGAAACTGAACCGCTGGCCGAAGTTCCGCATGAGGACCACCGCGCTGACATCAATACGTCTCCTTATGAAGAAGAAGTTACCGGTCTGCCGGAAACGGAGGCAACTGAGGAAGAACACCCAGCCCAACCTGATATAGCGGAGCCCGTC
This sequence comes from Bacteroidota bacterium, assembly GCA_018266935.1. Classification (GTDB taxonomy): domain Bacteria; phylum Bacteroidota; class Bacteroidia; order Sphingobacteriales; family Sphingobacteriaceae; genus Mucilaginibacter. The sequence goes on from JAFDZL010000242.1 coordinate 1,919, forward strand.
GCGGAAGATCAGCCCGAAGAAACTACCGAACCCCGGCACTACGGCTCATTTGGCGTTATTGACGACGAGGTGTTTGAAGAGATAGCCGATATCGGAAACATCAGCTTTGCATTTGCCCCCAAAACGCAGGAACCTCCTGTTACTCCCGAACTTCCGTCAGCGGAAACCCCATCACAAGAGGTTGTTGAGCCCAATCAGGCTGAAGAAGCAAAGCCGGAGGAACACGACACCCGTGACGAAATCGGCAGGCTGATGTCGCAGGAGCTGATCTCGGCCGACTACCTGGCGTTCGAAAATTCACGGCAGCACGAACATGATGCCGGAGCGACGGAAGAGCCGGAAGTATTTACGGCCGAAGCGGAAGTGCATCCCCACGCTGTCGGCGAAGCTGCTGAATTGCCGCAAGCCGGGGCCGAGACGCAAAATGTGTCCAAATATCATGATGAGAAGATGCCTTATACCTTTATGTGGTGGCTGGACAAAACGCGTAAGGAACATGCGGGTATTTACCAGCCGTTCAAACTCGATACCACGCAGGCGATAAGGCACACCGCCGACGAAACTTTGCAGCAGCAGTATTACGAGAATATTTTCCACATCAACCCCATAGACGAGCTTGACAAGAATGTCGCCAAGCAGCAGGTTGAGTTTGATTTCGAGAACAAGGAGGACCGCATCATTCAAAAATTCATTGCGGAGGAACCTCAAATAGGGCCGCCCGCCGGAGATAAGCTCGACAATGAAAATAAGGCAAAGAAAAGTTCCGAGGACCAGGATGAAATGGTGACCGAAACGCTGGCTAAAATTTATATTGACCAGATGCTTTATCCCAAAGCCATAAACACTTACAAAAAATTGATGTTGAAATTCCCGGAAAAAAGCCGTTACTTTGCCGACCAAATCAATTTGTTAGAACGTAAA
>JAFDZL010000243.1 GCA_018266935.1 Bacteroidota bacterium
GACAAAGGCTATCGATCTGCAGCTTGGCAAGATAAAGGATACCACCTCGTCCGCTTACCTTCAACTCAAAACCGGACGGACAAAACATACTCAGATCATCAAAAGCGCTACTGCTGAGCGTGACGATAAACTTGAAGCTTTCAGCATTCTTAGTGACATCTTCCTGAGGCTGATCAAAATGATCGTCGCACCACTAATATTCACAACACTTGTCGTGGGTGTGGCAAAAGTCGGCGACATAAAAGCCGTGGGACGAATAGGAGGGCGCACCCTACTGCTATTTATTGGAGCGGGATTTGTTTCATTGCTGATCGGCCTGGTAATGGTCAACTTCTTTGAACCGGGCAGCGCCATGCATTTATCGCTGCCAACCGGTAATGGTGCTGTCGAGATCAAGAAATCGGCGCTTTCACTAAGGGACTTTATCGGCCATGTTTTCCCGCGCAGCATTACCGAGGCCATGGCTAATAATGAAATATTGCAGGTGGTAGTGTTCTCCTTGTTCTTTGGCGTGGCTACCGCTGCGATAGGCGAAAAAGGAGAGATCATTATCAAATTCATGGACGCGGTGGCGCATGTGATCATGAAGATCACCGGCTACGTAATGAAACTGGCGCCGCTAGGAGTATTTGGTGCGATCACTGTAGTGGTGGCCAAAGAGGGCTTGGGTATTGTCGCTACATACGCAACATTTATCGGTGAATTTTATATAGCCCTTGCGTTGCTCTGGCTTATCATGATGTCAGGCGCTTACACAGTGCTCAAAAAAAGAGTATTCAAGCTATTTGGAATGACCGAAGACGCGATGCTGGTCGCATTCAGCACATCGACAAGCGAAGCGGCTTTTCCGCGGGCATTAGAGGAACTGGAACGCTTTGGCTGTAATAATAAGATCGTGAGTTTTGTGCTGCCGCTGGGTTATTCTTTTAACCTTGTCGGGTCGATGATGTACCTTACCTTTGCTTTGCTTTTTCTGGCGCAGGCCTATGGTATGCACCCTTCACTGGCTCACCAGATCTCTATATTGCTCATACTGATGCTGATGAGTAAAGGTGTGGCCGGGGTGCCGAGGGGCGCATTGGTGGTTTTGGCCGGAGCTATCGGTATGTTCAGTATACCGGAGGCTGGTTTGGCTTTGTTGCTCGGTATCGACCCGCTTTTGGATATGGGGCGTTCAGCAACCAATGTTTTAGGGAATGTGCTTGCTACTGCGGTTGTTAGCAAATGGGAAAATGAATTAGACGAAAATAAAGATGAGTGAGAGATTTAAAAAATGGTTCCTTGGGGCATGTGTAGTGGTGCCCTTCCTGGTGTATTGTATTATTTACTACGCGCATGTTTTCAAGAACGCGCCCTATAAGTTCAGTGAATTTAAATCCTTTACCGTAGAATGGGGACCGGGCGGTCACCTCGTTAATAAGTACAATTCGGCCACCGGCGAATACCAGTTTATTGACGAGCATGATTCGCTGATCAAAATGAACCTGCACCTGCCCAAAGAGGAGTTACTTTATCTTCACAAGAAAGCATCGGAGCTTGGTTTCTGGGACTGGCCGGAGGTGGAAATGGGGGATACCACTGAACTGCGAAACGGACAACACCCGCCGCGTTATGTGATGCAGTTCAACTACCAGCGGAAGAGCAAGAAGGTGATATTTGATGAATCGTATTTTATCGATCAGCGCCTGAAGGAGGCTAATGAACAAATGATCAAAGAGATACACAAAGTGCTGGATGAGGAAGCGGGCAACCAGAAGTAGGCGCGATCACACCGATTTCGGTTTTGATTACACCGATTAAGTTTTAAATTTCCCTTATTGCATCTTTCGGACTTGCGGACTTCCCGACTTTCGGACTAAAATCACAATTCATATTGTGATTTGATAAATAAAACTCTATATTTGCACCTCAAATTTTTAAAGAACAATAATTAATAACCATGTACGCAATAGTAAGTATAGCCGGACAGCAATTCAAAGTTGCTAAAGACCAGCAGATCTTTGTACACCGTTTACAGGGAGATGAGGGCGCTAGTATTGAATTTGACAATGTGTTATTAGCAGAAAACGAAGGCAAATTCAAATTGGGCAAAGATTTGAAGAATGCGAAAGTATCGGCTAAGATCGTGTCTCATTTAAAGGGTGATAAAGTGATCGTCTTCAAAAAGAAAAGAAGAAAAGGTTACAAGAAGAAAAATGGTCACCGCCAGCAGTTCACCAAGATCGAGATCACTGGCATCACATTATAATTAAGGTTTTAACTGTCCCGTACGTATGGGATTTAAAGAAATATAAGAAATGGCACATAAAAAAGGGGCCGGTAGTTCCAGAAACGGTCGTGAGTCACATAGCAAACGTTTAGGTATCAAAATATTTGGCGGTCAGCCCGCTATTGCCGGCAACATCATCGTTCGCCAGCGCGGTACCCAGCACAACCCCGGTCAGAATGTAGGCATCGGCAAGGATCATACCTTGTTCGCGCTGTCTGATGGCCTGGTGGTTTTCAAGAAGAAAGCCGACAATCGTTCCTACGTATCGGTTATCCCGGTTGAAGCTGCTCCCGTAGTGGAAGCTCCTAAAGCAAAACCAGCTGCAAAGGCTGCTCCAAAAGCTGAGGTAAAAGCAGAAGCTGCACCGGTAGCTGAAGTGAAAGCTGAGAAAGCGTCTGCTGCAAAAGTTGAGGCTGCTGAAGAAGCGCCAAAGGCGAAGAAAGCTGCCGCTCCGAAGGCAAAGAAAGCTGACAAAGAAGAAGGTTCTGCTGAGTAAGCAGTTGTCTAAAATATTAGATCAAAAGCCCGTATTAAAAAATGCGGGCTTTTTTATGGTACTATAAAGATCATTCTGTTATAGAAAAGTTTATCGGAACTATCCAATAAACCCGTACCTTATGGCCATTCTGCTGCCCGGGATTCCATGGGGGGCTCAATTTCATAACTCTTATTGCTTCCTGGTCTGTCTCGGATGTAATGCCTCTCAATATCCGGAACCTGCTTAAGCTGCCGTCCTTTTCAACGATAAATTCAACGAACACCTTTCCCTGGACCTCAGTTTGAGGGTATTTTAAATTTTTGGCTAAGAATTTACTGAAAGCCTTTGCTCCACCTGGAAAAGAGGGAGGATCCTGAACAGCAGTGAAAACCAGGGTGTCTGCTCTGAGACCTTTTATGGTATCAATTTTTTGCGCCTTAGCTGCTCCAAATAAAAATATAAGAGCAATTGTGATAAGTGTTGGTTTCATCGTTTTGCCTTGTTCGTTTTAGGTATTTGAAAATTTAGCGGCATACTATAATGGTATGGTATCGGCTTATCATGACGAGTGCCTGGAATCCATTTTGGGGAAGTTCTCAATACCCGTATAGCCTCAGCATCTATGTCAACAGAAACTCCCCTGGTAACTTTTATACTATCAACTTTTCCATTTTTCTCAATGACGAAATTCAGATAAACTTTACCCTGGGCATGATTTTTTAATGCGTTTGCGGGATAGTGAATATTCTTTAAGAGATATTTATAAAATTGCTTTATTCCGCCGGGATATGATGGCTGAGTATACCAATCATCGGCGTAAAGCATTACAGTGTCAGGTTGCTTCACCTTTGTTTGCGCCTTTGCAACTACAAATAAAAAAATAAGAATGATTGTGATAAGGATAGGTTTCATGTGCTATTTATCTTCCATTTGAAGTTCTATAATAGATTTTATCCTATATCTGACTCTGACGGTCCTACCCTGTAGTGACCCCGGCGTCCATTTAGGAAATCGGCTTAAAGACTCAATAGCCGACTTGCCTGTACTTGGTGAAGTATCTTTTAATATGCGAGCGTGTGATATGCTGCCGTCTTTTTCAACGATGAATTCAATAAAAAGTGCGGTTTGTACATTGACATCCTTCCGCAGAGTATCGGTTAGTCTTATACTTTTGCCCAAGTATGCATAAAACTTTGCTAAGCCTCCAACCGGGACAGGTTCCTGATCGACAGCATCATATACCGTCGTGTCACTGGTTTCAGTCTCCTGAGCACGACATGCCCCAAATAAGAACATGAAAGAAATCGTGATAAGGATAGTTTTCATCGTAGTATCAGTTTGCTTTCAATATCTTTTCCGCATTCGTTCTATACAATTTCTCCAATACGTCTTTAGGCAGATCCAATCCATACAAAGGCCAGTGATAAAAAAACTGATCGATGGCATAAAAATGCTCATCGGCCGATTCGAGGATGCGGAATGTGATCCGGTACATTTTCTCGCTAAAGCCCATATCGGTGCCATAAACCAGCCGGTCCTGGTATTTGGTGATAAAGGCTTTGGTATAACGCGGTACAGGGGATATTTCACCATAGCGGGCCGCGATGTCAGCATACAGATTTGGATATTTATCCAGCAATCGGCCCAATTGCGACAGGTCGCTGCAGCAATTGGCCAGGTGGCAGGCAATGAAAGTTACATTCGGGTTGTCCCTTACGGCATTCTCAAGTGAATTGACTAATTGATCGTGGTCGAGTTTGCCGGGCTTATTCATATTCACATGCCATTTTTCGGCATTGATCATACCATCGTTGGTACTATCCGGCGTTTCGTACATCCAGCGGTCCTCGGCCACATGAATGCTGATGGGCATTTTCAATTCGGCGCATTTTTGCAGCAGTGGTTTCAGTTGCGGATCATCGATATGCAAACCAACACCGGGCGTCGGCTTGGAGTATAATTCACCTTCGCCTTTGTCGCCCAATTCGCCTACGCCGCGAGCACCTTCTTTATAACATCTCTCCAGTTCGGCAACCGCATGTTTTTGCCAGCCGGGGGTATGATAACCGGTATAATCAAACCCGCACCATAATTCAAAGCGGCCGGGATAACGGCTGTATTTTAGAACCAGGCTATCGAAAGCCCTTCCCGTAGTGTAAGTGAGCAGCAGCGTTTTCCGGATACCGACGGCATCCATCATTTTAACCCAATCGTCAATTTTTTTATCGCTGGCAGCGTAAGGGTGGCTGTGCATATCGATCACCGGGAACGCGGCTTTATCAATATCGGTATGGGGAGTTTTGTAAATAGAAACCGGCTTGTAGTTCTTTAGAAGCAGGGTATTACTGGCCTGTCCGTAAAGCCACGCCGGCGCACTCGTCGCTAATATGATGATGAGGTTCGTTAGAATTGATCTTCTCACAGATTAAATATAATCAATTCTCTGAGCTATTATTTATTCAAACGTCACTTTCTTTATATAAAACACCTCAGGATCGATAAGCGGTAATGTTTTGCTGTCGATCTTAATTCCTTTGCTATCCACCATTGACCGGTTCGTTTTTCCATCCGTGGTAATGTCCAACGGTAATGGTATGCTGATATTTTGCAGTTGCACCAGGTATTTGTTGCCCCGCAGTGCCTGTACATGAATGTCCAGTTTATTGGTTGTGCGCAGATACAGGTCAAACAACGGTTTCAGATCACGACCTTCTTCTTTGGTGAAGAATTGTTCGACATCGTCGGTATTCACCAGGTTATCATAAGTGTATCGCGGACTGGTAACAAACTTTTTTAAGGCAGGGAAGAAAACAGTGTCGCCCATCACATAACGCAGCGTATGCATAAAGAAAGCTCCCTTCGAATAAATGTCACCAATATAAGCCGCTTCCTCATCCATATCCGGGTGTTGCACGATGGGCAGCTTATTTTGAATACCATAAATACTCTGCTGGAATATTTTATTGTAAGCTTCTTCGCCGGCAAACTCGCGCGTATAAAGCGCGTCGCCAAATGAGCAAATACCTTCATGTATCCAGTAATCTGCCCAGTCTTTTGCAGTCACTTTATTGCCCCACCATTCATGCCCGAACTCGTGATGCATTAGCCAATCATAATCATCGCCGCCGATCTTGGTATAGCGGAATTTATTGCCGTAAGCCACCATCGTCTGATGCTCCATGCCCAAATGCGGCGTCTCACACATCGCGATCTTTTCCTTCCAGAAAGGATATTCGCCAAAATATTTTTCCTGTTCATGAATGGTCTTTACAAACATATCCAGGAAGTGTTCGGCCTTGTCGGCATGTTCGGTTAAAACGTAGAACTGAACCGTTGTTTGATGACCATCGCAGGTGGTATAGGGTCTTTTGAATACCTTGTAATCACCCACGTTGAACAGGATACTGTAATTATTGATCGTATAATTGGTCTTCCAGTGGTAAGTAGCTGTTTTACCATGCTTTTTCACACTTTGCAGCAAACCGGGACCGGCAACAACGAGGTCTTTGGGAACGGTAATGATCAGATCGACACCCTCATTGGGCTCATCTGACGGATGGTCTTTACAAGGATAATATAACTTACCACCCGAACCTTCAGCCGTTATCGCCATCCACTGGTGGCCGGTAGAATCTTTGGTCCAGGTAAAACCGTCATCCCACGGCGGACGGCGGGCTACGTGTGGCTTACCGCCGTAGAATACTTTGACGCTTGCTTTGCCGGCGGGCAATTCTTTATTAAGATTAATGGTGATCAGTCCTTTGCTGTAATCGAACGCCTGTTTATTTCCATCGACCAGCACGCTGCTTACCTTATAGTCGTCCATCAGGTCGAACAGAAGCACTTTCGTTGGTTTGGCCATGATGACATCTATTATCGTAAATCCGTCAATAGTATGTTGGTTGAAAAAGACGTTCAGCGCGATGGTATAATGCCTGACATCCATGATGGCCTGCTCGGGTTTGAGTTTCCCGCCGGACGTGAGGACGGAATCTTTTGTTTGGGCGTTGGCAAAAATAAAAACCCCCATTAGGGCTGCGGTGACTGCTATTCGTTTCATTTTGCTTGTAAGGCGAAATTTATCGGCATGCTGTATTGAACCCTTACAGGTTTGCCATTTTGCATACCCGATTTCCATTTCGGGCATTCTTTAATTAATCTAATTGCTTCTGCATCTATATCAGAAGTAACTCCTTTGAGTACTTTAATATCGACGAGGCTGCCATCTTTTTCAATAACGAAGCTAAGAAATACTTTACCCTGAATATTTTTTCTACGTGCTTTTTCAGGATACCTTAGACTATCCTGAATGTAGCGATAGAATGCACCAACGCCACCAGGATATTCCGGTTCGGCGTCCTTGAGAGATTTTTGACTCTGAACAGAGTCTGTTGGCTCCTTTAAATCTACGCTCGGCGGTGAATCTTTTGTTTGAGCTCTTACAGAAAGTGCCAAAAAGGAGATCAAACAAATCAATAAGGTTTTTTTCATATGCTAAATATAATCAATTCTCTCTCACCATCAACCTGTCTGCAAAGCCGCGGAGGTATTGTTTTGAAGAATCGGGCAGGCTAATTGCATCGAGCGCGGCAAAGGCTTTGTCAGCATAACCATGCATGGCTTCCCAGGCCTGATGACGAATGTTCAGCTGATCATAAATGCCGGTAACAGCACTTATCTTTTCTTCGGGATCAAAAGCATGACCGGAGAACCAATGGTTTAATTGTGCAGACTGATATTCATCCGCCAATTCCTGGGCTTTGAGCAGCAGGAAAGTCTTTTTATTGGATAAAATATCGCCGCCTACTTGTTTACCAAATTTTTCCGGGTCACCGTAAACATCCAGGATATCATCCTGCAGTTGGAAGGCTACGCCTAATTGTTCGCCAAAGGTTTGCAGCAAGGTTGCATCATTTTCATTAGCTCCGCCGATGATCGCTCCGATCTTCAACGCTCCCCCCAATAGAACAGCCGTCTTCAGGCGGATCATATTGATATACTCGTCAATATGCACATCATTGCGCTGCTCAAATTCCATATCAAATTGCTGACCTTCACAAACGCTGACCGCGGTTTCATTGAAGATGCTCAAAACTTTCTGCAGTAAATGTTCATCCACCTGCATCATTAGTTTATAGCTTTCCACCAGCATGACGTCGCCGGAAAGGATAGCGACATTCTTGTTCCATTTCTCATGCACCGTAGTTTTTCCGCGGCGTAATGGCGCGTTGACAATTATATCATCATGCATCAGGGTGAAATTAAGGAAAACCTCAATGGCCAGGGCGGGGGGAAGGGCTTTGTTTACTTCACCACCAAACAGGTCGCAGGCCATCAGCAGCAAAGCAGGGCGCATACGTTTACCGCCAAGCGCAAGAATATATTTTATGGGTTCGTAAAGCTCTGCAGGGTGTAAGGGGAAGGAAAGCTTATTGACCTCGCTGCTGATCTTTTCCTGAAGGTCGTTTAATGATGTCATTGACGGATCGATTCGGCTGCAATGTTACTAAACTTAATCCAACTCCTTTTGTACCAGAGAAAAATCTATTTGTTTTTTTGTCAGATCGACGTTTTTCACCCGAATACGAACCTCGTCGCCTAATCGGTAAACTTTTCTTTTACGCTGACCGATAATCGCGTAATTCTTTTCATCCAGCGTATAAAAGTCATCGGCAATCTCGCGTAAACGTATCATGCCTTCGCATTTGTTCTCAATGATCTCCACGTACATGCCCCATTCAGTAACGCCTGAAATAATACCGGTATAAACGGTACCAATCTGGTCTTTTAAAAACTCTGCCTGTTTGTATTTAACCGAAGCACGTTCAGCGTCGGCTGCCTTTTTCTCCATCTGCGAGCAGTGTTCGCAAAGTTTCTCATAAAAAGATGCGTTTGCCGACTGGCCATGGTTAAGGTAATGGAATAACAACCGGTGCACCATCACGTCAGGATAGCGCCTGATCGGAGATGTAAAGTGCGTATAATGATCAAAGGCCAGGCCATAATGACTGGTACCTTTGGTGGTATAGATCGCTTTGGCCATCGACCGGATAGCCAGTTGTGTTAATACATTCTGCTCTTTTTTCCCCTCCACATCTTCCATTAAAAAATTGAGCGAGCGGGCCGTTTCCTTATCCGATTTAGTGTTGATCTTATAACCGAACCTTGCCGCAAACTGCGCAAAATTGGCCAGGCTGTCAGGCTTGGGCGAATCATGTACGCGATAAACAAACGTGTATCTGTTTTTACCTTTACCCATCTTGCTGACATATTCAGCAACCTTTCTGTTAGCGAGCAGCATAAAATCCTCGATCAATTTATGCGCATCTTTGCGTTCTTTCACATATACGCCAATCGGACGGCCTTGCTCGTCCAGGTTGAATTTCACTTCGGCCGATTCAAAGCTTATGGCGCCCATTTTAAACTTCCGCTCGCGCAACTTATAGGCTAAAGCGTTCAACTTCTCTATTTCTTCGGCGTAATCACCGGCTTTATCTTCAATGATCTTTTGCACCTCTTCATAAGTAAAACGCCTGTCAGAATGGATAACAGTTTTTCCATACCATTCGTTCTTTACGTGAGCTTCTTCGTCAAGCTCAAAAACTGCTGCAAAACATAGCTTGTCCTCATTCGGCCGAAGCGAACAAAGTCCGTTAGATAATCTTTCAGGCAGCATGGGAATGACACGGTCAACCAGGTAAACTGATGTGGCACGTTCAAGCGCTTCTTTATCCAGGGCTGAGTCGGGCTGAATGTAGTGAGAGACGTCGGCGATGTGGATGCCCACTTCATAATTGCCGTTCTCCAGTTTTTTGAACGACAAGGCATCGTCAAAATCCTTGGCATCGAACGGATCGATAGTAAAAGTAAGCACATCTCTGAAATCTCTTCGCTGCGTGATCTCGTGTTCAGTTATGGTTTCAGATATTTCTTCTGATTCATGTTCAACTTGTTTATTGAAGGACAGCGGAAAACCGTATTCCGCCAGGATGGCGTTCATTTCGGTGTCATTCTCTCCCTGTACCCCGAGCACCTGCTTGATACGCCCGATAGGGTTTTTTGCGCCTCCCGGCCAATCGGTGATCTCGGCTACCGCCTTCATTCCGTTTTTGGCGCCATTGATATCGTTTATCGGGATAAAGATATCGTGCAGCATTTTCCTGTCATCCGGTATCAGGAAAGCAAAGCGTTCAGATAGCTTTACGATGCCCGTAAATTCCATCTTATTGCGCTGCAATATTTCAATCACTTCGCCTTCCTTACGCTGCCCGCGGGTTTTTGCATAGACGTAAACTTTCACCCTGTCGCCGTTAAGTGCGTTGCGCAGTTTGCGGGGGGCGACGAATATGTCGGTTTCGGCTTCGTCGTCGGTGACGATATATGCCGAGCCGTCATTTGTCATATCGACAGTGCCTTCAACAAAGGTTTTAAGTTCGCGAAGCTGGAACTTACCGGGTGAAAGCTCTTTCAGTACGGTCTTTTTTACTTCCTCTTTTAATATCTCAAGGATTATTTCGCGCGACTCGGGATCATGCACGTTTAACTTAGCCGAAACCTGCTTGTAGTTGAGCGCAGTATTACTGTTTTGTTCGAATATGTCAAGTACCAACTGTGTAAGTACTTGTTTTATAGAAGAGTTGTTCTTTTTTTTAGACATAGATAGTCGTTATGGTGCAAAGGTAGTAAGATTAAGCTTGCGGCGGTAAACACGGTAAAAAATACCGTTAAAACACGGGTTTCAAAGTGTTGGCGGACACACTATATTTGATCTGATTAACTGAGCTTTAGTAGTGTATGGCTACGATCACGGTTAAGCATTGAACTTTATCGGCCATTAACTTGTGAAACGGATAATAACATGCAGCGATGGCACCTGGAACAAACCGGGCGCAAAGTACGATGGTAAATACGTTGAAACCAACGTTCAGCGGATATTTGAAGCGATCAGTAAAAAAACGACCGACGAGCGGGGCCGGGAAATACACCAGGTAAAATACTATGACGA
>JAFDZL010000244.1 GCA_018266935.1 Bacteroidota bacterium
AGCGGAATGACGGTCTGTTGGCCCGTCATTCAAAGACTCAGTAACATAGATGTCGTTCCCAGATACCGCGACAGAAGTGGCCATTGCAAATTGATCTAACAATGTAGGCGTACCGTTTTTCCAATACGCAGCAAAGGTCACATCGCCCTTAGTAAGGGTGCCAGCCATATAAATAGTATTGCCCGAGACATGGAGATCATATATCTGACTGCCAACTTGATTAATAACGCCGTTCTTCCAGTAGCATCCGGAATAAATGCCGTTGATGAGTACATTGCTATAGCCAGACACATAAACGTCTGACCCTTGCACAGCTATCCCGTCCCCTTCTCCTCCGCCTAATGTTGTTAGCATGCCGTTTTTCCAGTAACTGGCAATGGGAGTATTGGCATTACCGATAGAGTATCCTGCCACATATACATCGTTTCCACTTATCGTGATGGCGAATGCCTGTCCGGGACCGAGATCGGTAAGACGTCCGTTTTTCCAAATCGCTGCATCATAAAAGTCCGGATTATTCGCAAAGAACCCAGCTACATAGACATCATCATTCAAGACGTATATTCCCATGCCCGTGCCCTTGCCCAAAGTGGTAAGAGCACCGTTTTTCCAGTAAACAGCATTTAGCGTTCCATCGGATGATAAAGTGGTGCCGGTAACATACACGTCATTGCCGTTTACAAATACTTGGTTTGCCACCGATCTATTTCCGGGCAGCGTGGTTGCGACGTCGTTCTTCCAAAGGGTCGCGCCATTTGCAGTGCCGGCGACATAAACATCAACCGGCATAACGGCTGAGTCTTTTTTACAGCTAAAATTGAATAGCAAAATGACTAAAACGGGAACAAACAAATGTTTCATGACTGAGACAAGGTTTTTCGGATTGCTTTGTCCAAATGATTTATCGGGATTAAATTTAAGAAAATAAGATAGAAACCCCGCTGTTCAATTCACAACTTTTATGTCGTACTTTGTCAACAGCCCCGGCAACCCATGCACCGAAAACTTCGCCTTCTTGATATCGTTGTTATCCGGGTCGATGGTGAAATTGTATGAAGTGCTCAGATCGGCATTTTTCAGGATGGTTTGATCGAAAGTGGCCCGATGCAGGTTGCAGTTGTCGAATTTGCAGTCGGACAGGTCGGCTTCGGTCAGATCGGTTTCGATCATCGAGCAATCTCTAAATACGGCCTTTTTGTTCTTCTTTTTATAAAACACCGCGTTATCCAAAATACAGCCTTCGAAATGCATTTCCAACAGGAAGTCCAAGATGCGGCTGAAGTTTACACCGCTCAGCTTGCAATTTTTAAAGCGGATGTTTTGCAGGCCCGCCCCGCTCATATTCGCCAGAGAGAGGTTACAATCGTCAAAAACACATTCGATAAAAAGGATATTGCTCAGATCAGCGCCCGAAAGATCGCAGCTTACGAATTTACAGTATTCAAACTGTCTGCTGGCGAATACCGGGTCGGCTGCTGAGATTTTGGTAAATGTTTGGTCTTCCCGGATGGATGCAGACATGTTCACAAAAATAAGTCTAAAGGGCAGACTTCGGAGTTATCAAATCTTTCTAATGCAATAAACTTTAGGCATCCTGTGGCTCTTTTTTATCCTGAAATCGTGTTCCGAGGCGTTTGATCGCCTCTTCCATCATCGCCGCCGTGGCCGACGCGCCGATACGCGTCACGCCCAGCGCTTTCACTTTCAGCATTTCGTCCAGTGTGCGTACGCCGCCCGCCGCTTTGATCTGTACCTCCGGCGCGCAATGTTTTCGCATCAGGACCAGGTCGTGTTCCGTTGCGCCCTGGTAACTGTATTTCCCGTCAGCGCCTTTCACAAAGCCGTAGCCGGTCGAGG
>JAFDZL010000245.1 GCA_018266935.1 Bacteroidota bacterium
CCTGGCGCAAGTAGATGGATTCAATGGCATTACAGTACAGGCGCTTATTGACGACCAGTATATCTCCCGCTTTGTACCCGGCATGACTGCTTATTATCCGGATCCCAACGGCACTAAGAACTATAAAATGGTGGTGAAAAAGGTGTATGTACAGGTAACTAACGGCCAGTTTAAGGTGGATATGATGTTCGTAGGCGAGGTTCCTCCGGGCCTAAGGAAGGGTCAGACACTGCAAATCAGGCTGGTATTCAGTGATGAGCAACCAGCGATTCTGCTGCCTAAAGGTGGTTTCTACCAGCAAACCGGCGGTAACTGGATATTTAAGGTGAGCGACGACGGTAAAACTGCGTACAGGGTTGACATCCAGCTTAACCGCATGAACCCGGATTATTATGAAGTGATCAGGGGATTGAAGCCCGGAGACAAGGTTATTACCTCAAGCTATGAAACGTACGGAGATATCCAGGAGCTTGTTTTAACTAAATAGACCCGCCCCTCGCATAAGAGGGGCTTTAATAATGACATAACAGCATAATAACTAATTATTTACTAACATATAAAAAATCAAATCCGAACAAATTGCGGATTTAGGAGGCACAAATGATAAAGATTACTGATTTAGAAAAGTATTACCGCACCGAAGAGGTAGAAACCATTGCTTTGAACAAACTCTCCATGCAGGTGAACACAGGCGAGTTCGTAGCGATCATGGGCCCGTCGGGCTGCGGAAAATCGACGCTGCTTAATATTTTAGGCATGCTTGACGACCCGGATGGCGGCAGCTACGTGTTCAACGGGGTTGAAGTGGCGCATTTTAACGAGCGCAAACGCGCCGACCTGCGCAAGCACAACATCGGCTTCGTGTTTCAGAGTTTTAACCTGATCGCCGAGTTAACCGTCTTCGAAAACGTGGAATTACCGCTGATCTACACCGGCGTTCCAAGCTCGGAGCGCGTAAAAAGGGTAGAGGAAGTGCTGGACAAGATGCAGATCATGCATCGTCGTAACCACTATCCGCAACAGTTATCCGGGGGTCAGCAGCAGCGCGTGGCCATTGCCCGCGCGGTGGTGAACAAACCCAAGCTAATACTGGCGGACGAGCCCACGGGTAACCTGGACAGCAGCAACGGTAACGAAGTAATGGAACTGCTCACCGACCTGAACGAGCAGGGTACCACCATCATCATGGTAACCCACTCGGAGCACGACGCCCGTTACAGCCATCGTATCATCCGGTTACTCGACGGTCAGACCGTGGTTGAAAATATAATGATCTGATAAACGGGCCGGTACCCGGCCGTTTTTAGTTTAATAATACAGTTGATTAATGTGTCTCCCTAACCTCTTCCTGGCAACAGGAAGGGGTTAGTTTGAGAGTTTTTTGCCTGCGGTGATTAGTTAATCAGTGACCAGTTAACCGGTGAGTTGTGATTAGCTAACCAATAAACTAATATAAAAGTTAATCCACGAACTAAATCGCCATGATAAAGAACTACATCAAAACCGCCTGGCGCAACATTGCCGCCAACAAGCTTTTCGCGACGTTGAACATCGCGGGACTGGCTATCGGTATCTGCGTTTGCATCACCTTATTTGCATGCGCTTCTTATGAGTTGAGTTTTGACCGCATGTATAAAAACTCAAATAATGTCTACCGTGTCAATGCGCAAACCTCCGGGGAGTTCAATTATAAAGTGTGGGCTCAACTACCTGGTGCAGCGGGGCCGGCCTTTATTCGGGATATCCCGGCGATAAAACAAGTTGCGAGAGTGCTTAAGCATGACTTTGGAGCTGTTGCTTCGCTCAAAACCGAGAATAAGAACCTGAATGAGAAGGGCCTTTACCTGGCTGATTCGGCGATTTTTAAAATATTCGATTTCACGTTTACCGAAGGAAACGTACATACGGCGTTCGCTCATCCCAAATCGGTGGTTATTTCTGAATCAGCGAAGAGAAGATTGTATGGTAATGAAACCGCTTTTGGCAAGATCGTTTACATTGACAATAAGGATACATTGCACGTTTCCGGCGTTTACAAGGATCTGCCCGCGAACAGCACTATCGACTTTGACATGATCCGCAACATCATGGATTCGTGGGCCGGCAAAGATGCATACTGGGGCAATTCGAGTTACGAAACTTACTGCCTGGTACAGCCCGGCGCTAATGTCGGACGGGTACAGAAACAAGCTACGGCGCTAATTAACAAGTATATACCCAAGAAAGAAAACAGGTTTATTACCAGTTTCATTTTCCAGCCACTAACCGATATCCACCTGTATTCGGCCGATATAAGGGCAGGTTATTCAGCCCGGATTGGAAGCATAGGCACCGTTAAGGCGCTGTTGTTCTTATCATTCCTGGTACTGGCCATTGCATGTGTTAATTATATGAATCTGGCTACGGCACGTTCGCAAAAACGGGCGAAGGGTGTGGGCGTAAACAAAGTCTTAGGCGCCGACAGACGTCATTTACTTGCGCAGTTCTATATCGAAACTGCGGTGCTGTCGTTAATAGCTATCGTAATCGGCTACATTGGCTGTTTTGTACTGCAGCCTTTTTTTCAAAACATTACCGGCATCCAATTAAATGTGTCGGAGCTGTCCTCAAGACCAATTTTGTTAAGCCTCTTGTTAACATGGATTGTTATAACCCTGATAGCTGGCAGCTATCCGGCATTTGCTATGTCGCGCATTTCGCCGCTTGTTTTGATGAATAAGCTGAAGCTTAAACATTCGGCAGCTGACTTTATCCGCAAATCGCTGGTCGTTTTCCAGTTTGCTTCATCCATCGTACTCATCATTTCTGTGATCGTGATCCTGCAGCAGATCAATTTTATCCGAAATAAAGACCTTGGGTATAATCCAAAAGGTATCGTTTCGGTTTCGATTAAGTCGGCCCAGAATAAACAGCAGGTTTCTGATTTTATTAATGATCTGACGGGCATGGCCGGTGTGGAAAGCGCTACGCCTTCGCAATCTATACCAGGCGATATTGAAAGTGGTAAAAGCATTAAAAAATTACTGACCGATAAGGAGGGGTACCCTGTAAGAACCTGTAACACAAACGGTACCATTGTGAAAACCATGCAGTTAAAATTGCTTGCCGGTACCGCGATACCTGAAACAATTGCAGCGGGGGATACCAATTGCTATTTGCTTGTTAACGAATCGGTGGTCAAATACCTGGGCTATAAGACACCGCAAGATGCCATTGGCAGATATGTTATGAGCGAAATGATGCCAAGGTCAATTATAAAAGGCGTAGTTAAAGATTTTAATTATCAGTCGCTTAAGAGCGAGGTTGGCGGTTATATCTATTATATTATGAACAAGCCGCATGAGTCGCTGAACACGTTACTGATCAGGTACAACACCCGCGACCTGGCAGGCTTTATGCAGGAGGTGCAGAACAAATTCAAAGCAAACCTCCCCAATTCCAGTTTTGATTACGAATTCCTGGATACGCATATTCAAAATTTGTACGAATCGGAAAAACACACTGCCAGCACGGCTACAGTATTTTCGATGCTGGCGATATTCGTTGCCTGCCTGGGCCTTTTTGGCCTTGCTGCATCTATTGCCGAACGAAGAACCAAAGAAATCGGAATCCGCAAGGTGCTGGGAGCAAGCGTTCCGGGTATTGCCAGGTTATTGACGAGTGATTTCCTGAAACTGGTCATCATCTCGATATTGATCGCATCACCAATCGCCTGGTACATGATGAACAAATGGCTGACGGCCTTCAGCTACCGGATAAATGTGAACGCCTGGGCATTTATTGCCGCTGGCGTAATGGCGATAGTGTTCGCGTTGCTAACTGTCAGCTCACACGCGATTAAAGCGGCAATGGCAAACCCGGTGAAGAGCTTGAGGAGTGAATAGTCAATGGTGAATAGTCAATATAGAGTTTAGTTTTTAGAGTTTAGAATTTAAACCATCATGATACGAAATTATGTCAAAACCGCCTGGCGGAACCTGTGGAAGAACAAGGTTTTTTCGCTGATCAACATACTCGGCCTGTCATTGGGTATGGCTGCCTGCCTGCTCATTTTGCAGTATGTGAATTTCGAGCTGAGTTACGACCATTTCAATCAGAACGCTGATAACCTGTATCGCGTGGTTAACGACCGTTACCAGAACGGAAAACTCATTCAGCATGGCACCATTACCTATTCTGGCGTAGGCAAAGCCATGAAGGATGACTATCCTGAAGTAGTCAATAATGCCCGGGTACTGCAGTTCGGTGAAACCACAGTGACCTTTAAGGATAAAAAAATACCGAAGGGAATAGCGTTCTGTGTCGATAATTCCTTGCTTTCCATGTTTACCTTCCCGGTCGTCGCCGGCGACCGCAGTACGCCGCTCAAGGAAGTGAATACCGCCGTGTTTACTGAAACAGAGGCCCGAAGAATTTTCGGGATACAAGGGGATAATTTTGAATCGTGCGTTGGGCAGATGGTTAAAATGGGGACCGATACTTTTCCAACCAAGATCACCGCGGTTATCAAAGACATTCCCAAAAACTCCATTTTCCAGTTTGATATGCTGATATCCTATCAAACGCTGATTCACAGCTACGGGTACACGGCCGCAGATTACGATTTTAAAGATTCCGACTTCTGGCATTATATCCAGCTAAAGCCTGGCGCTGATTATAAAGCCTTTAACGCAAAAATGCAAGCCTTCAGCCAGCGTCATTTCCAGGGTAATAAAGTATCGGGCAGCGTAGAAAAGTTTTACCTGCAGCCTTTGCTGAGAATACACCTTTACTCAGATACAGAATACGAAAATATAGAAACCGCAAGCTCAAATGTGGTTTGGGGGCTATTGATCATAGCGCTGTTCATCATCGGTATCGCCTGGGTAAACTACATTAACCTGGCTACCGCCCGGGCTTCGGAAAGGGCTATGGAAGTGGGCGTGCGTAAGGTGACGGGTGCAACTAAAGGGCAGCTGATAAGACAGTTTCTGACGGAATCGTTTATCATCAATTTAATGGCGCTTACAATTGCTGTCGTACTGGCCGTACTGTTTCAACCGGTATTCAATACGCTTGTAAACCAGCAATTAACGCTTGATAACTTATTTCAGAAAGGGCTTGGAGGCTATCTGATCAGTGCAGGGCTGATAATTGTGGTGGTGACGGGAATTTTCATATCCGGGTTTTACCCGGCATTTGTGCTGTCGTCATTCAAACCCATCCTGGTGTTGAAGGGAAAATACAGCAGCTCAAAAAAAGGTATTATCCTGCGAAAAGGCCTTGTGATCGGACAGTTTGCCATTACCATTGTCCTGATCATCGGTTCACTGATCGTTTACCGGCAGATCAAATTCATGAGCAGCCAGAAGCTGGGTGTCAATCTCGACCAGGTGGTGGTGATCAACGGTCCGCAGTTTACAACCCCTGATACTGCGGATACCAGGGCCAAGGCTTTCCTGGCCGAGGTGAAACAGATATCCACGGTTAAAAATGCCGCCACTTCATTTTGGGTGCCCGGCAGCGAAACCGGCCGCAACTTCGACATCCAGGACCCTCATAACCCTAGTACGCATTATACCATGCGTTTCAATGGCGTCAGCACTGAGTACATTCCAACCTATGGAATGACATTGGTAGCCGGCAGAAACTTTTCACCGACCGATTATGTCAAAAGATACCAGGACCTGCACAGCACGATATTAAATGTCAGTGCGACTAAGCTCTTGGGCTTTTCATCGCCGCAGGCAGCCCTCGGGCAAATAATGACTAAGAGTAACAGCAAATGGACGATTATCGGCGTAGTTGCCGATTCGCACCAAAAGTCATTGCGGTATGCTATCGAACCCACGTTCTTCAGACCGCAGTTAAGCATTGGGTCGCAGATATCGGTGAAAATGAATACGACCAACCCGACACAAACCATTGCATCCATTAAAGCCGTGTATGAAAAGTTTTACCCCGGCAACATTTTCGACTTCGCCTTCCTGGATCAGCGCTATAATGAACAATATAAAAACGATGCATTATTCGGTGAGGCTTTTGGCATATTCGGCGGCTTCGCCATTTTCATCGCGTCGCTGGGGCTGCTTGGCCTATCCCTGTTCTCCACGCTCCAGCGGACTAAGGAGATAGGGGTGCGTAAGGTTCTTGGCGCCTCTGTTTCCAACATTGTATTGCTGTTGTCAAAGGATTTTATCAAACTGGTTATTGTCGCCATTGTCCTGGCCACGCCAATAGCCTGGTATATATTACATCATTGGCTGCAGGATTTTGCCTATCATATCACGATAAGTTGGTGGATTTTCGTTCTTGCCGGGGTGGTGTCTATCATTATCGCGCTAACAACCATCAGTTTCCAGGCTATAAAAGCAGCGACAGTTAATCCGGTAAAGAGCTTACGAAGTGAATAATAACATTGAACGAAAATGAAAAAGTTAAAAAGTATATTATTGGTATTTCTTATCACAGCAAGCGCCTCAGGTGCTTTTGCTGTTCCACACGCAGCCGATTCACTGGCCACCATCGAACCCCGTGTTTCCAACTTTGATAAGTTAAAAATCGCCGGGCCGGTAGATATA
>JAFDZL010000246.1 GCA_018266935.1 Bacteroidota bacterium
ATTCCTGTTCTAATTTATAACCCTGCGTTACGCCAACAACCATGTTATTTAAAAGCGCACGGTATAAACCATGCAGTGCTTTATGACGTTTCTGGTCAGAAGGACGCTGAACCAATAAATGGCCGTCTTCCTGCGCTACGGCGATATCACTATCAACCGCCTGGTGCAATTCGCCTTTAGGTCCTTTTACAGTAACTACGTTTGCGTCAGATACAGTAATTGTAACTCCTGAAGGTATTGCTATAGGTGCTTTTCCTATTCTTGACATTGCTTTCTTTCCTCCTGTTAATTAATAAACGTAGCACAATACCTCGCCGCCAATGTTTTGCTGGCGTGCCACTTTGTCGGTCATTACACCTTTTGAGGTCGAAACGATAGCGATGCCTAAACCATTTAATACACGCGGCATGGTAGCCATACCTGCGTATTTTCTCAAACCTGGTTTGCTGACACGCTGTATGCTGCGGATAGCAGGAACTTTAGTGATCGGGTGATACTTCAGGGCCACTTTGATGGTGCCCTGCGGACCGTTTTCCTCAAACTTAAAGTTAGCGATGTAACCTTTGTCGAAAAGCACTTTCGTGATTTCCTTCTTCAGATTTGATGCAGGAATTTCAACAACCCTATGGTTGGCTTTAATAGCATTCCTTACTCTTGTAAGATAATCTGCGATTGGATCTGTATTCATTACTTATTGTTTATGATGGTGGTATCCGTAGACCTGCCATCGGTTAATATTCTTTAGCTGAAAGCAGAAAGCTTAAAGACCAAAGCCTTTTTTGCTTTCAGCTTTGTGCTTTTGGCTTTTAGCTTACCAAGACGCTTTCTTCACTCCCGGTATCTTGCCTTCCAGGGCCATTTCGCGGAATGTAACACGCGAAATACCGAACTGGCGCATATAACCGCGCGGGCGGCCGGTAAGCTTGCAGCGGTTGTGCAGTTTCACCGGAGAAGCTGCCTTAGGCAGTTTGTCCAATGCAACGTAGTCGCCTGCGGCTTTCAGGGCTGCTCTTTTCTCAGCGTATTTAGCTACTAATCTGGCACGTTTCAGTTCACGTGCTTTTACACCTTCTTTAGCCATTATTTATTCTGATTTTTAAATGGTAATCCAAATTCTTTCAGCAACTCCAGCGCCTCAACATCATTGGGGGCCGAAGTTACAAAGGTGATATCCATACCCTGTATCTTGTTGATCTTGTCGATGTTGATCTCAGGGAAGATGATCTGCTCGGTGATCCCCAGCGTATAGTTGCCGCGGCCATCGAAGCCTTTATCATTGATGCCTTTGAAATCGCGGATACGGGGCAGCGCCACGGCGATCAAACGGTCGAGGAACTCGTACATATTGTTATCGCGCAGGGTTACACGTACGCCTACCGGCATGTTCTTACGCAGTTTGAAGTTCGAGATATCCTTTTTCGACTTTGATGATACAGCCTGCTGGCCGGTGATCATGCTCAGTTCGGCAATGGTCTGCTCTATCAGTTTCTTGTCTGTAGTAGCGCCGCCAACACCCTGGTTGATCGCGATCTTCTCCAGCTTTGGAACCTGCATTACGGTTTTATACTGAAACTTATCTTTCAGCGTATTGCGGATCTCTTCCTTGTATTTCGACTTAAGTCTCGGAACGTATGTTTTTGCAGTTGCCATTACTTGATCTCCTCCCCGGTTGTTTTAGCTATTCTAACCAGTTTGCCGGCTTTGTTCTTAGCACGACCTACACGGGTAGGCTTGCCCTTCGCGTCAACCAGCATCAGGTTTGAAATATGTATAGCTGCTTCTTTCTTAACGATACCGCCGTTTGGTGTAGCAGCGTTCGGCTTAGTGTGTTTGGACACCATATTGGCGCCTTCCACAATAGCACGGTTTTTGTCAACGATAACCTCAAGAACTTTGCCTTTGGTGCCTTTTGAGTCACCGGCGATAACCACTACGTGGTCGCCCTTGCGGATCTTTAATTTAACTTTCTTTTCCATGTTACAATACCTCCGGTGCTAATGAAATAATTTTCATGAATTGCTTCTCGCGCAGTTCTCTTGCAACCGGGCCAAAGATACGCGTGCCTCTCGGCTCGTCCTGGGCATTTAACAACACAGCTGCGTTATCGTCGAAACGGATATAAGAACCATCCTTACGACGGATCTCTTTGGTGGTCCTCACGACTACTGCTTTTGATACCGCACCTTTTTTTATGTTGCCTGACGGCAAAGCGCTTTTAACGGTAACAACAATCTTATCGCCAATCGATGCGTATCGTTTACCGGTACCGCCCAACACACGGATCACTAAAACTTCTTTAGCGCCGCTGTTATCGGCTACGTTCAATCTTGATTCCTGTTGTACCATTATTATTTAGCCCTTTCTATAATTTGAACTAATCTCCAGTTTTTGTTTTTGCTCAGCGGGCGCGTTTCCATGATCTGTACCGTATCGCCAATACCTGCGGTATTAGCTTCGTCATGAGCCATAAATTTGGTAGTCTTTTTCACGAACTTACCGTAGATCGGGTGCTTTACCTTACGCTCAACGGCAACTACAATAGATTTGTCCATCTTATTGCTTACTACCAGGCCGGTACGCGTTTTTCTTAAGTTTCTTTCCATTTCGAGCCTAAAAAATTATTTATTTTCAGAAGCTGACGCCGCTTTGCGCTTTGTTAATTCAGTATTTAAACGAGCAATGTCCTTACGCACTTTAGTTATGCGGCTTGGATTTTCAACAGCCGAGATGGTGTGCGCAAACTTCAGCTTGGTCAGGCTGGCCTTCTCTTCGCCGATCCTTGCTACCAGCTCTTCGGTGGTTAGCTCTAAAATTTCTGAGTTCTTCATTTCCTTTTATGTTATACGTTATACGTTGTAAGTTGTACGTTGCAAGCAGACTTAAGACTTACAACTTTTAACTTAGAACTTCCTGTTATTCTTCTACGTAATCCCTACGTGTTATAAACCTGGTTTGTACCGGAAGTTTTTGTGCTGCCAGGCGTAACGCCTCTTTAGCAACGTCCAGCGGCACACCTTCTGCTTCGAAGATGATCCTGCCCGGGCGAACTACGGCTACCCAATATTCAGGGGCGCCCTTACCTTTACCCATACGTACCTCAGCAGGCTTCTTGGTTACAGGCTTGTCAGGGAATATCCTGATCCATACCTGGCCTTCACGTTTCATATAACGTGTCAGGGCGATACGCGCAGCCTCGATCTGGCGGCTGGTTACCCATGCCGGCTCGAGTGACTTTATACCGAAAGAACCGAATGCAAGCTCAGCGCCACGAGTGGCCATCCCTTTCATTCTGCCTTTTTGCATTTTCCTGAACTTCGTTCTTTTTGGCTGTAGCATTTTCTTATTCTTTGAGATATGAGATTTGAGATTTGAGATTTGAGATTTTGTCTCGTAACTCTTGTCGAAAATCCTCTATCGAATCAATACTTATAACTTATTTTCAAGTGAGATGCCGAATGTGAGTCTCATATCTCAAATCTCACATCTCAAATCTATTTCAATTACCTTCTTGGACCACCGGGACGATTACCACCGCCACCGGGACGATTGCCGCCACCACGGTTCTGACCGCCGGGACGGTTACCGCCGCCACGGTTCTGACCACCAGGACCGCCGCCGCCTCTGCGATCGCCGCCGCCGAAGCCGCCCCTGCGATCATTGCTTCTGCGCTCGCCGCCGCGTTCGCCGCCTCTTTCGTTACCGCCTCTGCGATCACCGAATTGCGCTGCGCCTTCCGGGCGTCCGCCTC
>JAFDZL010000247.1 GCA_018266935.1 Bacteroidota bacterium
CCGATCTCGATGGCTTATCGTGAAATGCCCCAGATCCCGGTTTATGATATATCGGGTGTGCAGTTCGGCGGCGACTATGACGGTCCGGGTGGCGAGCCGCTGGGGAACGCATCCAACCCTGTTGCGCAGGCTTACCAGTTCAATTACCAGCATAACAAAGACTGGAATATCCAGGGCAATGTGTATGCTGAACTCGATTTCCTGAAGCACTTTACGGCGCATGTCAGCATGGGCGGCGACATCAACAACTATTACTATTATCAATTCTTTACGCCGCAATACCAGGATTATGAATCTCACAACGGTTCTAATGGCGCGAATGAAGGCGCAGGGTACACCAGCAGCTACAACTGGACCAACACAGTGAAATATGCCCAGGTATTCGGAAAGCATAACATTACCGTGCTGGCCGGTTTTGAGCAGAAATATTTCAACGGCCGCTATGTGGGTGGTGCCGGTAACAACCTGTTCTCGGTCGATCCGGCATACGTAAACCTGTCTAATACTACTGCAAACAAAGCTCAGGAGTTTAGCGGGTCTTACCAGCCTACCGCTACGCAGTCGTTCTTCGGCAGCTTGGACTATATATACAATGATAAGTACATCCTGCGCGCTACTGTACGCCGCGACGGTTTCTCAGCATTCTATCCTGGTCAGCAGTGGGGTACGTTCCCATCCGTTTCGTTGGCTTGGCGTATTTCACAGGAAGATTTCCTGAAATCGGTTACGTGGCTTAACGATATGAAGCTCCGCGCAAGCTGGGGTGAAGCCGGTTCAAACTTAAACGTACCCGGTGCTAACGCTTATTCGCTCTATGGATCAGCCCCTGGTAACGGCTATTATCCGATCACCGGCGCCGGGGTAACTACCCAGGGTTTCTATGCAAGCCAGTTGGGTAACACCCATACTACATGGGAAACTGACAAAACTATTGATATAGGTTTGGATGCTACCCTGATCAACCATTTGGATTTTACGTTCGACTGGTATAAAAAGTCAATCAGCGGCTTGCTGTTCCGGGCTTCATTGCCTTACAGCCTGGGCGCGGCTCTTCCACCTTATGTTAACATTGGCGACGTTCAGAATACCGGTTTTGATATAGCTCTTGATTATCATAATGTTATCGGAAATGATTTTAAATATCACTTTGGCGTCAATCTGACGAAATATACTAACAAGATCGTATCGTTGCCTAACAACTATATCGACGACGTAGGCAGCCGTGTAAATACAATCGTACGTGACCAAGTTGGTCACCCTATCGGCGAGTTCTTTGGTTATAAAGTGGATGGCTTCTACAGTGCTGCTGATATGACCAATGCCAATGTGCCAAAATATGCCGGTGCACAGGAAGGGTCATTTAAATATGCCGACGTAAACGGCGACGGCCAGATCACCGATGCCGACCGTACTTTCATTGGCAACCCGAATCCTGATTTCACCTATGGCATCAACCTTGGCGCCAGCTACAAGAATTTCGATATTTCTGCAATTCTTTACGGTTCTTACGGTAACCAGGTATTCAATTATACCTTGTACTGGACGGATTTTTACGGTTCCTTCAACGGTGCTAAATCGAACGATGCTTTAAATAGGTCATACCCTGCAGTAAATGCTATATTACCTATCCAGAGCGATTTGAACTCAATGGGTACTACCCAGATCAGCTCGTTCTATGTGCAAAATGCATCCTTCCTGAAAGTGAGGACGCTGCAATTGGGTTACACTTTTGACCCTAAGATCATCAAAACGATCGGAATGAGTAAACTGCGGGTTTATGTGCAGGCAACAAACCCATGGACATTTACGCCGTATAATGGCCTTGACCCAGAGTTGCCTCCAGGTGTAGGCCGCCAGAGTGCGTTTGGTGTAGATGAGGGTAACTATCCTAACAACCAAATGCAATATATTGTAGGCGTAAACCTGACATTCTAAGAAAAGATGTTTAAAAAAATATTAAAGTTTCAAGATTATGAAAAAATCGGTTTTTAAATTTATCATCCCGTTCGCGCTGATTTTTCTTACGCTTTCCTATTCGTGTAAGAAATTCCTGAACCAGCCGATCGTAAACCAGCTCAGTCCGAGTGTGCTGGCCACCAAAGCAGGTGTCGACGGGTTGCTGATAGGCGCTTATGCTATGCTGCCTATGAGCGGAAATCCTACCACAGGTGATACCTGGGGCGGATCAGTAAGTAACTGGCATTTTGGGGGTATCGGATCAGACGACGCTAACAAAGGCTCGAATCCGACAGACCAGCCTGACGCTGCTGCAATTATGAACCATAGTGTTGACGGTTCAAATGATTATGTCCGCACTAAATGGTGGACCTGTTTGACAGGCGTACAGCGCGCAAATGACGTGCTTCGCGAAATTCCGCAGGTAAAAGACGGTTCGCTCTCAGCTGACTATGCTGCTGAAGTTACCGCTGAAGCCAAGTTCCTTCGCGGCGTGTTTAATCTGGAGTTATCAAAGATTTACCGCAACGTTCCTTACGTTGACGAAACGGTAACTTATTCTGCAGGTAATTACAATGTAAGCAACCCGGGGCCGATATGGGACAAGGTGGAGGCAGACCTTACAGCAGCCGTGGGCGCACTGCCTGCGACCCAGGCACAACTTGGCCGCGCTAATAAGTACGCCGCCGAAGCGTTCCTGGCTAAGGCGCTGATGTTCGATCATCAATATGATCAGGCTTTGACTGCCCTGACTGACATTATGACTAACGGCGTAACTGACCAGGGTGTGCATTTTGGGCTGAACGACAACTTCAACAACAACTTTGACGCAGCCATGAAGAATGGCCCTGAAGCTGTGTTCGCAGTGCAGATGGCCGTGCAGGACGGTTCGAGCGGCGCCAACGGTAACCCCGGCGATATCCTGAATTTCCCGGCTGCAGGTCCTTCAGGATGCTGTGGTTTCTACCAGCCGTCATTTACGCTGGTGAATGCCTTCAGGGTAAATGCGCAAGGTTTGCCGTTCATCAATGCTGATGGTTCGCTGCCACTTAATGACTATGATGGCGCTGCAATTAATGTCGCCGACGCTGCACATGGCGGCAACCCGGGTAACACTTCGACCCTGAAATCAGACCAGGGCGTTGACGCGACCGACGCAACTTATATGCCTGACCAGACCACACCGGTTGACCCGCGCTTAGACTGGACCGCAGGCAGGAGAGGCATACCATTCCTTGATTACGGAATTGAACCTGGAGCCAGCTGGGCACGCGCTCAGGGCGACGCAGGTCCGTATATCAATATGAAGAACATTTACCGCCAGAGCGAGGCCGCAACACAGAGCGAAAGCTACGGTGGTTGGGCGCCCGGCCAGGCATCGGCTATGAACTATAACATGATCCGTTATTCCGACATCCTGTTAATGGCAGCTGAGTGCCAGGTTGAAAAAGGCAACCAGGTAGCCGCAGAAGACCTCGTAAACCAGGTACGTAACCGTATGGCTAATCACCCTGAGAACTGGGTTAAGGGCCGTTTAACGGGCTACACCGGCAACGATGCTACCAAGCCTATCGTGGACAATACGCAGAATGCAGCTAATTATCAGATTAAACCTTATACCGGCCAGATAGCAACTGGTACCAAGGAATTTGCCCGCCAGGCTGTGTTCTATGAAAGAAGATTGGAACTGGCAATGGAAGGACAACGTTTCTTCGACTTGCAGCGCTGGGACGGCACATTCGGAGGTCCCGAGCCTACCGGCTGGATGGCTGCAACGCTGAATAAATCTATTCACACTAATACTTCATACCCATCTGCTTACTTTGGAAATGGTGTAATGAAGAATGCAACCTTTACTGCAGGCAGAAACGAAATATATCCGATTCCGACAATTGACATTAACAATTCGCACGGTGCTTTGAAACAAAATGCAGGTTATCCATGATCTGAGTTTTGCTGATAATATCAAGGGGATGATGGAAACATCATCCCCT
Organism: Bacteroidota bacterium; assembly: GCA_018266935.1. Lineage (GTDB taxonomy): Bacteria > Bacteroidota > Bacteroidia > Sphingobacteriales > Sphingobacteriaceae > Mucilaginibacter. The sequence continues at coordinate 3,951 of JAFDZL010000247.1, forward strand.
TTTTTTTAACTAAAATAATAGGCATACATGTATCATATTGGGAACAAGATGCGTATAGGAGGAAAACCTAAGTCATGAAAAGAAATTTATTCTTAATTACACTGGCTTCAGCACTTTTTCTTGCGTTATCCTACTCGTGTAAAAAGGTATTGAATCAGCCTGTAGCAAATCAGTTGAGCCCCGCCGTGCTGGCTACCAAAGCGGGTGTCGATGGATTGCTTATCGGCGCTTATGCCGTTCTTCCTATGAGCGGCAATATTACGACAGGTGAAACCTGGGGCGCTTCCGTTAGTAACTGGCATTTCGGCGGTACGGCCTCCGACGATGCTAATAAGGGTTCCAATCCCACCGATCAGGGTCCTGCGGCTGCTATTATGAACCACAGTGTCGACGGCTCGAATGGTTATGTGGAGGATAAATGGAGCGTATGCTTAACCGGCGTACAGCGTGCAAACGACGTGCTGCGCGAAATTCCTCAGGTAAAAGACGGTTCGCTCTCGGCTGACTATGCTGCTGAAGTGACCGCTGAAGCCAAATTCCTGCGCGGTGTGTTTAACCTGGAGCTTTCCAAGGTGTTCCGCAATGTACCTTACGTTGATGAAACAATCACCTATTCGGCAGGCAATTACAATGTAAGCAACCCCGGCCCCATATTGGATAAAGTAGAAGCCGATTTTACGGCGGCTATGAGCGCATTGCCCGCCACGCAGGCTCAACCTGGCCGCGCCAACAAATACGCTGCCGAAGCATTCCTGGCCAGGGCCTTGATGTTTGACCACAAATACATCGATGCTAATACCGCCCTGAAGGATATCATACAGAATGGAGTAACCGACCAAGGTGTTCACTTTGCGTTAAATGCAAGCTTCAATAATAATTTCGATGCAGCCATGAAGAATGGCCCTGAAGCTGTGTTTGCGGTTCAAATGGCAGTAAATGACGGATCAGGCGGCGCCAACGGTAACCCCGGCGATATCCTGAATTTCCCGGCAGCAGGTCCGACGGGATGCTGCGGCTTCTATCAGCCGACCTTCTCGCTGGTGAATGCATTTAAAGTGAATGCGCAAGGTTTACCGTTTATCAACCCCGATGGTACAATGGGTAATTTTGATTATGACGGGCAGCCTATTGCTGCAGCGGTCAACGGGGCTGATCCGGGCAACAATTCAA
>JAFDZL010000248.1 GCA_018266935.1 Bacteroidota bacterium
CCTCTTTGGGGATCGATAATGATTTTTCTTGCTTTAACTTATAATGTAGTTAGTCAATACATTTCACTTAAACAAGTTCCAGAAAAAAGCATTGAACCTCAAAAGGCGATAAGCAAGTGTGTTGAATTTGAGGATTTTTACGGATTGTGTCAAGCACTTATCCCCTTAATAGATGATAACAAATATATCTTTGGAACATTTGGCCCGAATTCTTCGGCGTCGACTCTTGAACCATTAAGGACTGATTTAAGCCTCTGGCACGAATCTAGAAAAGAATATATAATACCTAATAATTCGATTATCGAATGCCTCATTAACAAGAATGAAAAATTTATACCTGCGAATAACATCGAGATTTTCAGAAGGTTAAAATCACACATATACGCATATAAAAAGCACGTTGAGAATACAAGTTTTGATTATAGTGACTATCAATTTCCGCGTGAAATTGAACAACTAATAAAGCATACTTGCTATGATGAAACAACGAATAATAAGGATTTTAAACGCATTGCAAATTGGGTGGACAAGAAGCTTTCTTTAAAACAAGTATGTGAAAAAAGTATTATTGGGTCACTTTTATTTTCTACTAAATATTCTAAAGATTTAGACGTATTACTGCTTTTGAATGTCTTTAGTGACGAAGATCTTGTCGATACGAAAAAAAAGTTGAGAAGTGTTCAATATTCGTTTAAGTTAAAATTCAAAAAGAATATACATCTAACGGTTTTTTCAGTTAAAGAGAAAATAGAATATCAAGAATTCTTGAGGAAAAATGACTTTAAATTTTTATTAAATGGGGAAAGACTTACATTATTCGATTTTGCCTTTTATAAAAAATGCTTTAAATGGGCATAATAGGGTAAGGCAAGTAATTCAAATTGACGACCCAGAGTATTATATATTGAAAATCGTTAGAAATAACATGGATGACCTATATGTGGTGCTTAGCGATGATTATCATTTTGGGAGTTATTCGCGTATTTCTATACATCCTATTCTAAAAAATGGCGGATTTATTTTGATAGCAAGGCCTGAGGCTCATGACTATGATGATAATGAACCAATCAATAAAATCTCAATTGGAAAAATCGGGAAATTATTAGGCGCAATAAATCGCAAAGATTTTTGGAATTACGTGACGCCACCTAAGAACTATTAATATAATTTAATATCCCAATATCTTCAGCACCTGCTTGCTATTCTGCTCCTCGCCGAATACCTCGAAATTGAAGGTCTCATCCCGATTCCGGCGAATGATCACGTGCTTGGGTGACGGCAGCAGGCAGTGATGGATACCACCGTAACCGCTTAATACTTCCTGGTAGGCGCCGGTGTTGAAGAAGCCTAAATATTGTACCTTACGCGTTTTCGGCATAAAGACGCTATTCATGTGGGCTTCCTGGTTGTAATAGTCCTGTCCGTCGCAGGTGATGCCGCCAAGGTTTACGCGTTCGTATTCGGAATCCCAGTTATTTACCGGCAAAAGGATATATTTCTGATTCAGGGCCCATACATCGGGCAGGTTGGTGATGAACGAGCCGTCCAGCATCAGCCAGCGCTCGCGATCGTTTTGCTGTTTGCGGCCCAAGACTTTATAAAGAATTCCTGATGCTTCGGCTACCGTATATTTACCAAATTCGGTAATAATGTCCGGTTCCTCGGTATCATGCTCGGCGCAGATCTCTTTGATACGGCTGACGATCTCATTGATCATGTACTCATAGTCAAAGTCAAATACTAAGGAATCCTTGAATGGCATACCACCGCCGATGTCCAGCGTATCCAGGTCGGGGTTTATCTTTTTAAACTTGCAGTATAACGTAACATATTTTTCAAGTTCGTTCCAGTAATATGGCGTATCCGAAATGCCCGAGTTGATAAAAAAGTGCAGGAGCTTTACCTTAAAATTCGGGTTAGGTTCAACTTTGTTATAATAAAAATCGATGACGTCTTCCAAACGGATGCCGAGGCGCGAGGTGTAGAACTGCGAGTTTGGCTGCTCTTCCGCCGCGATACGGATACCGAGATTGCAGGGAGTGTCCATTTCAACCTCGTCATCATAGATATTGAATTCTTCCTTATTATCCAAAACCGGGATGATGTTCTTAAAACCATCATGCAGCATGTCGATGATATAAGTTTTGTACTGGAAGGTTTTAAAGCCGTTGCAGATCACGGTGATATCTTTGTCAACGACGCCTTTCTTCTGCAGCGCGTCGATCATAGGCATATCGAAAGCTGAAGAGGTCTCGAGGTGGATGTCATTTTTCAGCGCCTCCTCTACAATATGCTTAAAATGCGAGCTCTTGGTACAATAGCAGTATTTATAACTGCCCCGGTAATTGTTTTTGACTATAGCCTGCTGGAACAGCAATTTGGCCTGTTGTATTTTCTTGGAAATAATGGGAAGGTAAGTAAAGCGTAACGGTGTTCCGTACGTTTCTATCATTTCCATCAAGTTCAGATCATGAAAGTATAATTCATCATCTATGATCTCAAAACCTTCCTGCGGGAAGCCCACACTAAGGTCAAGAAATTCCTGGTAGCTCTGCATCCTTTAAAATTTTCGCAAAAATGTAATTTTTTAATTGAAAAAGTGAGGGGTCGATAATACAAATTTTATCGCTGAATTGTAAATTGTTCGTTAGCTTATCGTTGATAGATCATGGTTCATAGCAGATTGATTAATCCTAAGCTCAATAGGCTGTGAACTTATGGACCATTATCTATGAACAGAAAGGCCTATGCGCGGGGCAAATGCACTTCCGCCATCATGCAGCGCGCGCTGCCGCCGCCACTGTTCTCAATGGTGCTGATATCGGCATAAACCGGTTTGCTGAACGAGCTGAGAATTGCTTTCTGTTCATAATTCAGCGAGTCCCACGCGCTTTTTGACATGACCAGCAGACTTTCCCCGGATTTATTTTGCACCTCAAGCATATTGCCGGCGAAATGGTTCATTTGTTCAAAACTAATAGCCACCATTTGTTTTTGGGTAGATTTGAATGATGCTAAGAGTTCATGTTTTTCCTTTTCATCCCTGATAGTGTCGAGACAGATCACGACAAAGCTGGTGCCCACGCACATCAGCACGTTAGTATGGTAAATATCCATCCCATTCTGATCTGCTGCATGAAAAAACACCGGTTTATACCCGCTATCGTGACAGAATTCTTCTAAAACTTTTTTATTTGTTCTGGGTGAAAGGCATGCATAGGCGATCTTGTTTTCCCGGTCGAGCACCATACTACCCGTTCCTTCAAGGAATTTGTGCTCCTGCTCGAAACGGCTCAGGTCGATCACATGTTTTACCCTGAATGCATCTTCAAGCCGGGTAATGATATCTTCCCTGCGTTCCAGCCGGCGGTTCTCCGCCATCATCGGGTACAGGAAAACGGTGCCATCGCTGTGGAATGATACCCAATTGTTAGGAAATATAGAATCGGGAGTGTGCGGCTCAAGTGTATCATCAATGACGATCACTTCAACACCATTGTTGCGCAACAGGTTTACAAAGCCATCAAATTCTTTCAGCGCCTTATCCTGCACCTGCTGCTGTTCAGCAAATCGGTTCTGGAAAGCATTGCTGCTGGCGGTTTGCTCGTTAAAGCCAAAGTTCACCGGGCGAATCATCAATATGGTGGATGTGGTTTGTTCGTTTGTCATTGAGTCATTGAATTGGCGTCATTATCCGGCTAATCGTTTTCATCCATTAAATCCCGGTTCAGATTTTATCTCTTAACAACGGCATACTCATACAATGGAAACCACCGCGGGCGCGTGAAAGTTCTGAGGACGGCATTAAAATCAGCGTATCTTTCATATCGTGCGGGTTCATCTCGCCTTTCTCAAATTTTTGCAGCAGTTCTGCTACTTTGATGACCTCGAAACCTTTCTTTTTGAATGCTTCAACGGTTTTCTCATTGCGGTCATAACCTAATACCACGCCCTCTTTCAGCGCCAAAAGG
>JAFDZL010000249.1 GCA_018266935.1 Bacteroidota bacterium
CGGGTTTGGGGGAAGCCAGTTTTTGCACAAACGCGGCAAATTCTGACGGGTTCTTTAAATTAAGAAATTTATGGCGGTTAGCGTCGAGGTCGTCGTAAGTCAGGCCGGCAACAGCGGGGCTTCTTAAATAGTCGTCTGGCTGACCTTTGGTTATAACACCTACGCCGTGATCAGTATTGTAAACCGCGATATTCAGATCATCTCTCTCGCTTCTCAGCTTAACAATAGCTTTCCATACATCGCCGTTCCAGCTGCCGTCCCAACCGGGCAGGTTCATTTGCGCCACCTCGCTTGTGGTATAAGCCCGAACCGATGCCACTTCAGACAAGGGGTTGCAGTCATGCACAAGTATCACGCCGCCTTCGTTCAGAAACTTTAGCGCATTGTCCACGTCTTTTAAAACCTGCTCATACAGGTGCAAGCCGTCGATAAAGACCACATCCAGGCCGCCGATTTTATTGATGTAACCAGCCTTTTGTTCGAAAAAGTCGTCGCTGGTCAATTCAAAGAAAATGTTGTTAAAATTTGCCGGGTTTCTCCGGTAGGCTTTTAGCTTTTTTGTCCATTTGATGATAAAATCAGGATCGACCGCTATTTTTTTAGCTGCTTTTATTTTGAAAAAGCAATAACCCGTTTCTACGCCTATTTCCAGGTAATTTACCTTCTTTCGCCGCCTGATCACATCGATACAATCCTGTATCATGCGAATTCTCGTCAATTCGTTCATTTAAATCTTTCGGGGGTTGGTTTACTAAATTCCCGCCCGACCAGTTCCGCTTTGGCTAAGACTTGTCGTACGCGATTGATTTTCAACTTAGTAAACTTACGATTTTCAAATAACTTATTTCCAATGGTTCGTTTGTTGTTTTGAAATGGCCGATTGTGGTTCTGCATGGGGATATTTGCAGGAAGGTCTGTTGAGATGAATCTTTTTTTATTAGTTATATTTGTGTTATGACGACGCTCACGATAGAAATACCGGAAAAAGTTGAAAAAACATTATCTGACTTGGTTGAACAGTTGGGTGGAAAGATATTGACTAAAGATTCCGGTAAAAAACTAAGTAAAGCGGCAAAGAAAAAGCAGATATTGGACGATCTTGAAGAATCCATAAAATGGGTTAAGCTGCATCAGAAAGGAAAAGTAAAGGCAAAATCAATTCAAGACCTGCTGAATGAGCTTTAATATTCTGCCAACTCCTGAATTTGACCGTGAGCTAAAAAAGCTTTCAAAGAAATACTCCTCAATTAAGACCGATATATCTCAACTCTTAACCTCTTTAGCAGTAAATCCCAAGTTAGGCCAGACATTAGGCAATAAATGCTGTAAGATCCGAATGGCAATATCTTCAAAGAATAAAGGTAAATCCGGCGGAGCAAGGGTTATTACTTATGTAAAGATAGTTGATGAAGTTATTTACTTGCTCTCGATATATGATAAGTCGGACATAGATACGATCACTGACAAAGAATTGTTAGAGAGAACGAAGGAACTATAATTCAATTCGGTCTATTCTTATCCGCCAGTTGGCGGACTGATACAGACAAATAGGCACAAGTTAATCCACCGCACAACCTGCTCCTAAACTTGCGCCATGTTGGGCTTATTGTTGAATGTTCACATTAAACTTACCGTTGGTGATTGTTTTTGTATTCGAACTGTTGTTTAAATCTGCAACCACTCCACTAAATGTACCCTGGATATTTGTTTTACTGATAGAAGTAATTGTTATTGTGAACGGAACTGTTGTATAAGTAAGATAATTGTGGGTAGAAGCTGAACTATTATCATTATAAGTTATTGCAGCCCAAATCGGAGGGGTATTGTTTGCATTAGCCGCAGTATAAGTGCCGGCTGTAATGGAGTTTAAATTAGCTGTAATAAAAGAAATGCCAAGCATATTGTTGGTCGACCCGTTTGTCGCAAAACCCTCAACGACAAGATCAATATTGCCTGTGCCGGTAAAGTTGCCGTCGATCCGGGCCGTCATATTCGAATTGAAATTCATATTTATACCATCAACAGTCGCCGTGAGGGTATTAACAGGAGTAACGTCGTTCTTTTTCTTACAGGAAGTAAAAACCAGAAGCAGGCAAATGGCGGGGAGCAAAAATCTTTTCATTTTAATAAGGTTTGAGTTTATCATCGCCAAATATAGAAACTGATTCCGGGAAATTCAACCCAATCAACCACTCTCTTAATCAACCCGATCAACCCCTCCCCAACAAATTTCAAAAAATAACCAAATATCTATTTGACAGTTAATTTATAATTTCTATCTTTGCCGTCCCTTTCGGGGGGTACAAATGTCTTGAGCGAGGCCCTACTGCTTCGATGGACACTAAAAAATATTAAAATGTCAGGAATAATTGGTAAAAAAGTAGGTATGACCAGTATTTTCGACGATGCAGGGAAGAACATTCCTTGTACAGTGATCGAAGCTGGGCCTTGTGTGGTAACACAAGTTAAGTCTGTGGAGACAGACGGATATGCCGCCGTACAGTTAGCTTTCGGCGAGAAGAAAGAAAAAAATACCTCCGCTCCCTTGAAGGGCCATTTCCAGAAAGCCGGTACTACTCCTAAACGCAGGCTGGTTGAATTCAAAACTTTCGAAGATCAAAAGACCCCCGGTGACACCGTTACCGTGGATATCTTTGCGACCGGCGATTTTGTTGATGTGGTAGGTACCTCAAAAGGTAAAGGTTTCCAGGGTGTTGTAAAGCGCCATGGTTTCGGCGGTGTGGGTATGCAGACACACGGTCAGCACAACAGGTTGCGTGCGCCGGGTTCAATGGGTGCATCTTCATGGCCTTCACGCGTGTTTAAAGGTATGCGCATGGCTGGTCAGACAGGTAATGTTCGCGTAAAGGTTCAGAACCTGGAAGTAGTGAAGGTTTATCCCGAGCAAAACCTGCTGGTAGTTAAAGGTTCCATACCGGGAGCTAAGGGTTCATTTGTAATAGTGGATAAATAAGATGGAAGTTAAAGTATTAAATGTATCAGGTAAAGAAACAGGCGCCAAGGTGCAGCTTCCTGAGTCGGTATTCGGTATCGAGCCCAACGACCACGCTATTTATCTTGACGTAAAGCAGTTTTTGGCTAACCAGCGTCAGGGTACCCACAAAGCAAAACAGCGTAACGAAATTGCAGGTTCGACCCGCAAGTTATATAAACAAAAAGGTACAGGCGGTGCACGCGCAGGCGGTATCAAATCACCGTTGTTCAATGGTGGCGGCCGGGTGTTCGGTCCGCAGCCGCGCGATTACAGCTTCAAACTGAACAAGAAGCTGAAATCACTGGCCCGTAAATCGGCCCTGTCATACAAGGCTAAAGATAACAGCATCGTGGTTTTGGAAGATTTCACTTTCGAA
>JAFDZL010000024.1 GCA_018266935.1 Bacteroidota bacterium
ACGAGATACCGTTGATTCAAGATGGATACCGAAAAGGTCGGTATCCTGAGGCGCAACCTGCGCAGGCACCAACTGAAGCACCCCAACAATAAGAACCGTATAAATGCGGGTTTTTACCGCGCCTGGGAGCCGCAGGCCTATACTTCGCTGGTTGACCATATTGCACGCCTCGATATGGTAATAACCGAAGGCTTTACCATCACACCCAATGCCGATACTATTACAGCGAAGATCGATACGGGTTTGACCAATCTGAATAAGAAGTATAAAAAACCTATTATCGTATCTATCTCCAACTACATCAATATTTCTAATACCCAGGGTGGATTTGACAGCAAGGACGTTTACCGGATCATCAAAAACCCGCAGTCGCGCGCTGCATTTATCAATAGTGTAGTTAAACAGCTTGCTAAATATCATTTTCAGGGTATAAACCTTGAGTTTGATGAGATCAAAGATCGCAACGACAAGAATTTCGTCGAATTTCAAAAGGAATTTTACGCGACGTTGCATCCGCAGGGATACCTGGTAACATCAGACATCATACCCGAGGATGAGCAATACGACCCCGTTAGGCTTCAGCATTATAACGACTACCTGTTCGTTATGGCTATCGACGAACATTATGAAGATAGTAATCCGGGCGATCTGTCAAACCAGCATTGGGTAGAAGAAGTACTGGATGAGATATGTTCGAAAATACCCAGCGAGAAGGTTATCCTGACCGTCCAGGGCGGCGGCTACGATTGGCCGGAAAGCAGTACCGGTAAAGCGACAAGTTACCAGCAAGCTATCAGTTATGCACAGGAAAACCATAGTAAGATCACATACGACCCTAACTCGGCCAATCTTCATTATACGTATTACGATCTCGACAGCCTGGAGCACACAGTTTATTTTACCGACGCCGCGACCAATTTTAACCAGATACGCATGGCTGACGACTGGGCAACCGGCGGTGTGGCTTTGTGGCGGCTTGGTTCAGAGGACCCGCGTTTATGGTCGTTCTTCCAGAAAAACCTGTCGATAGACTCCCTAAGAAAGACCGGCATCGATATGCGCAGGCTGCAGACCGTGGGCCTGAATAATCGTATCGACTATGCTGGAGACGGCGAGGTTTTGGACCTGGTGACTACACCGGATACGGGCCATATCAATGTATCGATGGATACCGTACACTACGCTATCACCAACCAGCAATACATCAAACTGCCGACCAAATATGTGATCAGGCGGTACGGCTATGCACCCGGTAAGATCGTACTGACCTTTGATGATGGCCCCGACCCTGATTATACGCCGCGTATCCTGGATATTTTGAAGCGCGAACATGTCCCCGCTGCCTTCTTTGTAGTGGGATCCATGGCCGAAAAGAATGTCTCGATCATCAGGCGCGAATACGAAGAAGGTTATGAGATAGGCAACCACACCTTTTTCCATCCGGATATTTCCACTATCAGTCTTCAGCGTGTTAACCTGGAGTTGAATGCGACGCGAAAGCTTATAGAATCGGTAACCGGGCGAAGCACGATCTTATTCAGGCCACCATTCAACGCGGATGCCGAGCCACAGACGCTGGCCGAAGTTTTGCCGGTTGCGGAGAGCCGTAAACAAAGTTATATCACTATCGGCGAGTCCATCGACCCATGGGACTGGCAGCCTGGGGTAACTGCGGACAGCATTATGGCCCGGGTGATCAAGCAAAAGGACAATGGCTCGATGCTTTTGCTGCATGACGCAGGCGGCGATACCCGCGAAGAAACGGTAAAAGCCCTGCCCGAGATCATCCATTTCTTCAAAAGCCACGGCTATAAGTTTACTACTATTGCCGACGTTTTGCACAAAACAAAGGCCGACCTGATGCCGCCCATACGCGACGACGCCAACAGCGGCATCATGGGTACTTTGTACGATATTTTCGTCCAGGGAACCTTCTACGGCAACTGGTTCATGCTGTACCTGTTCCTCACCGCAATCTTCCTGGCGGTAGGACGGATACTATTGATAGCGGTGCTGGCCATAAGACAATTTTACGAGGATAAGCACGAGGAAGCTGAGCGCAAGGGCCAGCCAGCGGTGCCGGTAAGCATTATAGTTCCAGCGTATAATGAGGAAATAACTGCCATAAAAACCATTCAAAGCCTTCTGCAATTGGATTATCCTGAGTTCGAGATCATTTTTGTGGATGATGGATCAAAGGATAAAACATACGAACTGGTCAACGATGCATACGGCAATCACCCCATGGTGAATGTGCTTACCAAGCCTAATGGCGGCAAGGCATCAGCGCTGAATTTTGGCCTGGCGCATTCAAAGTATGAATTCGTTGTCTGCATCGATGCCGACACGCAATTGAAAAACGATGCGATACAACACTTGATGGCGCATTTTACCGATGATGAGGTTGGCGCGGTAGCCGGCACGGTTAAGGTGGGGAACGAAACCAACATTATTACCATCTGGCAGTCGATTGAATATATCACAGCGCAGAATATGGACCGCCGCGCGTTCGATCTGATCAATAGTATTACCGTTGTTCCCGGCGCTATAGGCGCCTTCCGTAAGACAGCTATTTTCAAAGCCGGCAACTTCACTTCAGATACCCTGGCTGAGGATTGCGATCTGACCATGCGCATTCTGAAACAAGGTTATGTGATCAAAAACAGCTCAGAGGCCATCGCTTATACCGAGGCTCCGGAAACGCTGAGCGCCTTGCTCAAGCAGCGTTTCCGCTGGAGTTTTGGCGTCATCCAAAGTTTTTGGAAGAACCGCGATGCGCTGTTCAACAAAAGGTATAAGTTCTTCGGTATGATCGGCATGCCGAATATCCTGATATTCCAGATCATTTTACCGCTGTTTTCACCGCTTGCCGACCTGATGATGATCATCGGCCTGTTTGGCGATAAGCCGATGAAAATCGTGGTTTATTATATTGCTTTCGTGCTTATTGACTTCCTCGTTTCAATCGTTGCTTTCAGGATGGAAAAGGAAAGTTTGAAAAAGCTGGTTTACATTATACCGCAGCGCTTCATCTGGCGGCAGCTGATGTACTATGTACTATTCAAATCGGTACGCAGGGCCGTTAAAGGCGAAATGAGCGGATGGGGCGTGCTGAAACGCACCGGTAATGTGAAAATGAAAGATAAGACGGCGAAAGCCTGATCCCTATTTTTTTTCGATCAGGCAAACTGCATAAGCGACAACACCTTCCTGCCGGCCGATGAAACCCAGTTTTTCGTTCGTGGTAGCTTTAATAGAAATGTCCTCTTCGCCAATACCGGCCGCCGCCGCGATCTTCTGTTTCATTTCAGGGATGTGCGGGTTGATCTTAGGCTCTTCCAGGGTTATCATCGCATCGATGTTGCCTATTCCCCATCCTTTTTCATCCAGCATGCGCACCACTTCCTGCAGGAATAACTGGCTGCTAACACCTTTCCATCGCTCGTCTTTATTGGAGAAGTGAAAACCGATGTCCCTAAGATTGGCAGCGCCAAGAAGTGCGTCGCAAATGGCGTGAAGCAATACATCGGCATCCGAGTGACCGAATGCGCCGGAACGATGCTCGAGCGTAACGCCGCCCAATACAAACGGGTGCCCTGCTTTTAACTGATGAACGTCAAAACCAAAGCCTACCCTTATTTTACTCATTGTTTTTTGCCTGACCCGAAGTTGATCATCAGCGTGAAACGCAGCGTATTGGCTAACGGGCTGTTCTGCTGACTGGCCGCAATATAAGAAAAATCGAAGGCATAAATATCGTACCTTAACCCGGTACCGAAAGTGAAGTAGTGTAATCCGCCGTTATTAGCATTCTGGTAAAAGTACCCGGCGCGCAGGGCAAATACTTTATTGTACCAGTATTCCAGCCCTGGAGAAATACTAATTTCCTGCATCTCCTGGCTAAAGCCGTTGGGCGCATCGGTAAAAGATTGAAAGATACCGGTCGGAACCGAAACATCATCACTTTGTCCCTTAATAATATTTCCGTTATTATCCACTATTGGTGGCGTTGGAACCAGCAATTTATTGAAGTCGAGCGCGAAAGTAATGGAATTAGTCGCATCCATATTAATCGTATTGGCGATACCCAATTTCAGGTTGGCAGGCAGGAAATATTTAGTACCGTTGTCGGTATAGCTCACCTTTGAACCGATGTTGGATATATCCGTACCGAAGGCAAATTCAGCATCGCTGCCGAATTCCTGGAGTTGTTTTTTATAATACAATGATATATCGGACGCAACTGCGTTGGCGGCTTTGATCTGCTGACCGGACAGGAACGCCCCGTTGGCAAGGCTTGAATGAATGAAGCGCAGGCTTAAACCCAATGAAAAATTATTGCCAAACTTCCGGGCAAACGAGCCGTCAACCGAAAACTCGTTCGGAGTGTAAGTACCTAAGGATTGCTGGTTAGCGTCGGTAAGTTCAATAGTGCCAAGGTTAAAGTAACGCAGTGAGGCGCCGAATGAGTTCCTGTCATCCAAACGGTGCGCATAACTCACATAAGAAAGGCTTACATCCGGTACTAGATTACGCAGCCAGGGGCTGTAGGAAGCCGAAAGGTCGTTGTCGCCCTCCATAAAAGCCAGTTTCGAAGGGTTCCAGAAGTTGGCGTTCACATCAGGTGATATAGCAACACCGGCTTCACCCATACCGCCGGAACGCGAATCAGGGGTTATTAAAAGGAACGGTACTGCTGTCGGTATTTGTGTCGAACTGGAACCATTTGTATTGGTGCCGCCCGGACCAAGCACCTGGCAAAACGCCAATGAAGGCAATAATAAAGTAAGGGCAAGTAAAATATAGCGGGCGCGCAGGCTAAAAAACTTCATTGGTGCAATTTAACTTTAAAATGTGAAAAATATCTCTTCGCTTAAAAAACTCCGTTCTATGGCACTTAAGGTAAAGAGACTCAAATATTTGGCAATCTGCTTTAAAAAAGTAATATTCGTGTAACTCAATGGCGGTTTTTACGTTTAAAGCCCAATAAAGGTTCATTCTTTTTAGGAAATTAGCGTACCCAACAAGATTAATTATTAATTCATTTTTTATAGATTTACACTCAAATACAGTAAAAATATGAAAATACTTTTTACGAGAACGGCATTAGTGCTGATGGGCGTAGGAGCATTGCTAAGCAGTTGCAGTAAGAAACCCCAGTCGTCAAAAACCGGGATAACTTACAACGACAAGACCAACGGCGGCTATGAGCGTTTTAAACAAACGCACCCCGCGCCGGGCCCTGGCCTTGTGCCTATCGAAGGCGGTACATTTGTGATGGGCGGCAGTGCCGACGAAGACCTGACCTTTGACTATAACAATGTTCGCCGCAGGGTTACCGTGCCCTCCTTTTATATGGACGAAACCGAGGTTTCAAACCAGGACTGGCTTGATTACCTGCATTGGATAAGGATCACCTTCCCTGCCGACTATGAATTGTATTACAATGCCCTGCCGGACACCCTCGTATGGCGCAGGCCATTATCATATAATGAGCCCTATGTAGAAAACTACCTGAGGCATCCCGCCTATGCCGACTACCCGGTTGTTGGCGTGAGTTGGGACCAGGCGCAGGAATATTGCAGCTGGCGTACCGACCGTATGAATGAAAACATTCTGCGCGAAGAAGGTCGCCTCGAATCCTGGAAGGATTTGGCCTCGGCAACACAGGGCGGCGGAAAAAATAAGGGCAAGGGCGCACCACAGGCGCCTTCAAATAAAGATCCCTTTAATACAGATATATACCTGAATGGCCAATATACCGGCCCTGGTATCGATGGCAAGAAAATGATCCCCGATATCAGTCCTACGGCAAAAGCTACTACTGGCGCTAAAGGCAAAACTACTGGTAAACCGGTAAGACCTGTACGGATTGAGGATGGTATTTTGAAACAGCGTTATCGTCTGCCTTCCGAGGCTGAGTGGGAATACGCTGCATTAGCTCTGGCTGGTAATACAGAATTTGAGAACGTTGACAACAACAAAATCTACCCATGGAATGGTTTGGGTGTACGTTCAGCCAAACAAAAAACCCGCGGTATGATCATGGCTAACTTTAAACGCGGCCTGGGCGATAATATGGGTGTTGGCGGTTATCTGAATGATAAAGCTGATATCACAGCCCCGGTAAGGTCATATCCGCCGAATGATTTCGGTTTGTACAATATGGCTGGGAACGTGAACGAATGGGTGCAGGATACTTATCGTCAAACCTCATTTGAAGAATTCGATGATTTTAACCCGTTCCGTGGTAACGAATACAAGAACAAGCGCCTTTCTGACCCTCAAAAGGATAAATTGGCCAAGGATAAATACGGCAAGCCGATCTTAGATCCGGCTGTGTCGGCCCGCAAACAAACTTATGCCGAAATGCTGGCTTCGCAGAACAAAGCCAATGCCACCACGCCTACGACGCCTACTGCAAATCCAATGGCAGGCAAGCCTTACAATCCTGATTTCAGGGGTGCGCAGGACTCGGTAAACAATTCACTGTATGGTACCACCACATTGGTTAATGATAAATCGAAAGTTTATAAAGGTGGTTCATGGAATGATATGGCTTATTGGCTGAATCCGGCAACACGCCGCTTTATGGACGAGGACCAGTCGAGCGCTGAAGTTGGTTTCCGCTGCGCCATGACTATGGTTGGCGCTCCCGAGATCTATCCTTCAGGAAAGCCTCATTATACCGTTAAGAAGCAAAAGAATTTCAATGCTAAGGCACAGTAAAGAAAATTTATAAACAGAGAAAGCCTCCGAAAAACCGGAGGCTTTTTTTGTTTCAGAACCCGATCAGCACCTGGCCCTTCTCAACCTTATCGCCAGGCTTTATTTTGATGGTTCTTACCGAAACATCCGCTGGTGATTTGATAATATTTTCCATCTTCATGGCCTCCAGCACAAAGAGGTTATCCCCTTTCTGAACAGCGTCGCCGACTTTCACAAATACCTTCAATACCAGTCCCGGCATCGGCGCTTTCACTTCGCTGATATGCGCGCTGTTCAGGCTGCTCATTCCCAATTGATCGAGCAGTAAATCGTATTGATCCTTTGCGGTAACCACGTAAACATTCCCATTCACTTTGATCTCAGCAGTCTTTGCGTCCCGGTCGAAACTGATGACCTCGGCGTTAAAGGATCGCAGATCACTGATAATGTGGTACGCCGATCCGGCAAGCTGACTAATGTCTGCGCTTGTTTCTTTGCCATTTACAAGCAGCTTATCTTTTTTGCGTTCGACGGCGTATTCCGTTTCGCCGTTTACTTTTACAGTGTACATCAGTATCTGGTTATTGTGTCAATACAAATTGAATAATATTCGCCCCCATTTTCAGCGCTTTTAAGCGGGTATCCTGCGTATCGCCGGCGTAAGTACCATAATCTTCCCATCCATTGCCGAGGTCACACTGGTAATCATAGAAACAAACCAGGCGGCCTTTATAGATCAGCCCGAAACCCTGCGCTCTTTTACCGTCATGCTCGTGAACTTTGGGCAGGCCGTCGGGGAAATCATATTTCTGGTGATAAATCGGGTAGTTCAAAGGAAGCTCCACAAAATCAAGCTCGGGAAAAACCTTTTTCATCTGCGGGCGGATAAATTGGTCGAGACCATAGTTGTCGCAGATATGCAAAAAACCTCCGCCCGTCAGGTATTTGCGCAGGTTTGCCGCCTCCTGGTCAGAGAAGATCACGTTGCCGTGCCCGGTCATGAATATGAAGGGATAATTGAATATCTGGTCGCTGCCCACTTCTACCACATCATCCTGTGGCTGGAAATTGGTTTTCAGATTGTCGTTGCAGAATTTGATCAGGTTGGGCAAAGCCGTACGATCACCGTACCAGTCGCCGCCGCCGTTGTATTTCAGCTTGGCCATTTTGTAGGTAGGGCCGTTGTTAAAGCTGCTTAAGCTTAATAGTGCGATGACGGCTAAATATCCTATTCTTTTCATACCCGGTTCAAAAAATTGATCTCAAAACAAGCCTCCAGAGCAGCGGTCTCAGTTCTTAAACGGCTTTCCCCTAAAGTTATGGCTTTAAATCCGCTTTTTTGTGCATCTTCAATCTCATTCGGTGCGAAGTCTCCTTCCGGACCAATCAAGACCATGTATTGACCGGATAATCTTACCTCATCCTTTAAACTGGATTTATCGCCCGGCTCGCAATGCGCAATAAATTTTTGACCTATAAATTCACTTGCAATCAATTTATTGAATGGTACCGGCTCATTCAAAACGGGGCGCCAGGCTTTGATGGATTGTTTAATGGCTGCGGTAATGATCTTATTCAACCGGTCGGTTTTAACGTCCTTTCGTTCCGAGCGCTGGCAAATGATTAGTGATATTTCATCGATGCCGATCTCGGTCGCCTTTTCCAGGAACCATTCTAAGCGCTCGATATTCTTCGTTGGTGCGACAGCAATATGCAAATAGTGATTCCTTTTATTAGGGTCTTGTTCGACTAAAAGAATTTTCAACAAGGTTCGCTTTGGGTGCGCGTCAACGATCTCCGCCCTATAAAAATTACCCTTCCCGTCTATCAACTCGATGTGGTCGGCATTTTGCAGCCGCAACACCCTGACGCAATGTTTACTCTCTTCTTCGCTTAAATACCAGGCTGAAGATGCAATATCGATATCGGGAGTATAGAAGAGTTGCATCCGGTGGACAAGTTAGTGCAGATCGACGGTATCTTCTTCGTTAAGCAGCAATTCGAGCTTCACCGATTCAATATTCTGCTCCGATTTTTTAAGGACAGTGATGTTATAGCCGTTTGATTCTTTATGCTCGCCTACGTCCGGTATCTTACCAAAAAGATCTCCAACCCAGCCCGAAACGGTATCAAAGTCCCCGTCTTCGGGCAAGTCGTGGGGCAGGTGGCTGTTCACATCATAGATCGGAGCGAGTGCGTTTACTACGAATTCTGTGTCGCTTATTTTTTCCACGATAGGCTTTTCCTCGTCGTATTCGTCCTGGATGTCCCCAACCAGTTCTTCGACAATGTCTTCCAGCGTAACCATACCCGCTGTGCCTCCGAACTCGTCCAAAATAATCGCGATCTGAATGCGCTGTTGTTTCAGTTCAGCCATCAGATCGTTGATCTTCTTGGTTTCAGGAACGAAAAAGGGTTTCCTGATAATATCTTTTAACTCAAATGACTTATCATGAGCGACGAGCGGTAATATATCCTTTGCATGTACTATGCCAACTATTTTGTCGATAGTTTCTTCATAAACCGGCATACGCGAATATCCTTCCGATATCAGGGTTTCCACCAACTCGCTGGATGGTGTGTCAATCTCAACGCCTGATATCTTAGTTCGCGGCACCATGATGTTCTTGACAACGCGCTCGTTAAAATCGAACACGTTTTGTATCAACTCATGTTCTGAAGAATCTATCGCTCCGGTTTCCTTACCCTGCTCCAAAAGGTATTGCAATTCCTCCGAGCTATGATGCGCCTCGGCTCCCGGCGCAGCGTTGATCCCCATGGCTCTCAGAATAAGCGTGGCAAAACCGTTGAAGAACCAGATAAACGGTCTGAAAATAATATAAAAGAAGCGCAACGGAACGGCAATTGCCATTAATGTGCGGGTTGAGCGTTGTATTGCAATAGACTTAGGCGCAAGCTCACCAAATACGATATGAAGAACCGTTATTAAAATGAAGGCAACTACGTGGCTTGTATTGATAATAAGGGTTGACCTGATGACTACTCCAAGCAACGCGAACAAGTTCAGCATGAGCTTGGTCACCACTTCCTGGCCGGCCCAGCCTAAGCCAAGCGACGCTATAGTAATACCCGTTTGTGTTGCAGCAAGATACCCGTCAAGGTTAGCCATAATGCTTTTGGCGATCTTCGCCGTATTACTTCCTGCCTTGGCTTTGATCTCGATCTGGGAACCACGCACCCTTACCATAGCAAACTCAGCCGCCACAAAAAAGCCGTTTAGCAACACTAAGCAAAGTGTAAGTATTAGGTAATAACCGTTTATCTCTAGGTCGGGACTCATTTACGCAGTTATTGATGAGAAGCGAAGGTGGTTTTGTACAGCTCTATGCTCTCATTGATCACCTTATGCGCATATCGTACGCCAAGCAGGTGCTCGATGGTCACATTCTTGCCTTCCAGCTTTTTGTAGTCCTGGAAAAAGCGCACTATTTCCTTCATGGTATGGGGCGGCAATTCGTTCAGGTCGTTGATATAATTTACCGACATATCATTCTTAGCTACCGAAATGATCTTGTCATCCTGTTCGCCATTGTCAACCATGTGCATCACGCCGATCACTTTAGCTTCGATGATCGACATCGGGAAAACATCCACAGAACATAAAACCAATATGTCCAGCGGGTCGTGATCGTCGCAATAGGTTTGGGGTATAAAGCCGTAGTTGGCGGGGTACATTACAGATGAAAAAAGCACGCGATCCAATTTCAGCAAGCCGGATGCTTTATCTATTTCATATTTGGCTTTTGAGCCTTTGGGTATCTCAATTATCGCACGTACTGTTTCCGGCAGGTTTTCGCCCGGTGATAACTGGTGCCAGGGATGTTGTGTACTCATTTGGTAGTGTTATAAATTTTCTTTACCCGTTTCAATCCTAATCACCTTCCTTTTGATGTAAGCGATGATGAACGGGAGCGTTGTCAATATGATCAGACCAAATACAACATACTTAAGATAATATTTGATCTCCTCGGGATATCTTCTTCCCAAAAAGAAGCCGATCAACGTCAGCGTATTCACCCAGGCTATGCTGCCGGCAAAGTTATAGATACTGAACTTTCTGATATTCAGCCTGACAACTCCGGCAAAGATAGGGGCAAAAGTTCTGATTATAGGAAAAAATCTGCCTAAAACCAGCGCCATACCGCCGTACCTGGCATAAAACGCCTGGGCCATGGCTACATAACGCTTTTTAAAGAACAATGATTCATTCCGTTTAAATAATACCGGGCCAGTTCGGAAGCCGAACCAATAACCGGTGTAGTTACCCAAGATACCTGCCGCTACCAGTGAAAGAATGAGCACATAAATATTGACATGCAATACATGCATGGCACAAAGCAGCCCCGCCAGCACCAGCAGGTAGTCACCCGGCAGAAAGAACCCGAAGAACAGGCCTGTTTCAGCAAATACGACAACAAGCAATAACAGGAAACCGCCTTTGCTAATAATGGAGTGGGCGTCTGTAAGATTTTGAAGATGTTCCCAGAATTGTTCCATTCACGATCACCGTAAAACTACTAATATTAAATGAATTAATTGTTACGGCGATGTCCGATTATAACAGGTTGGCGATGTAGCCGGGGCAAACTCCAATAAAAATTGTAAGCAGTGCTGATAAACCGAGTACGAAGCTAAAGTACCCAGGAACCAGCAATTCCTCGCGCTCGCTGCTGCGGAAATACATGGCAATTATGACCCTGAAATAATAGAATATACTGATGATGGCATTGATCACGGCCAGTATAACCATAGTGATATGGTATTGCGAAAGCGCGCCGGAGAACACAAAGAACTTGC
>JAFDZL010000250.1 GCA_018266935.1 Bacteroidota bacterium
CAGTGCTGCAACGTCGCTCTCGTCGATCAATGGATGAACCGCCGCCGGCACCGGGTCTTGCCAGATCAATACTTCGGCAGGTACATCGGCGCCAAGGTAACGCGCACGTGGACCCATATCACGGTGGGTCAGTTTGAACCAGGCGCGCGCGAAAGCATCGGCGAACTCATCCGGGTTTTCCAAAAAGCGACGGGATATCTTCTCATAAGCCGGATCGAACCTTAAAGAAAGGTCCGTGGTCAGCATCGTCGGGCGATGTTTTTTGGAAGCGTCGAACGCGTCAGGAATGACTTCGTCCGCGTTTTTGGCTACCCACTGGTTTGCACCGGCCGGGCTTTTGGTCAGTTCCCATTCGTATTTGAAAAGGTGCTCAAAATAATCATTACTCCATTTGGTTGGCGTTTTGGTCCAGATCACTTCCAGTCCGCTCGTAATCGCATCAGCGCCTTTACCCGAGCCGAAATTATTGCTCCAGCCAAAGCCCTGCTCCTCAATAGCGGCAGCTTCAGGCTCTTTACCAACATGATCTGTCGTAGCAGCGCCATGTGTTTTACCAAAGCTGTGTCCCCCGGCAATCAATGCCACGGTTTCTTCGTCGTTCATCGCCATGCGGGCGAAGGTTTCGCGGATGTCTATCGCGGCCGCTCTGGGGTCAGGGTTACCGTTAGGGCCCTCAGGGTTCACATAGATCAGCCCCATCTGAACAGCGCCGAGCGGATTTTCGAGGTCACGCACGCCGGTATAACGGTTGTCTCCGAGCCATTCTCGCTCTGAACCCCAGTAAGCGGCCTCATCAGCTTCCCACACATCTTCGCGGCCGCCGCCAAAACCGAACGTTTTAAAGCCCATTGACTCCAGGGCGATATTACCCGCGAGCACCATCAGGTCGGCCCAGGATATCTTGTTACCATATTTTTGCTTGATCGGCCAAAGCAGCCTTCTTGCTTTATCAAGGCTTACGTTATCCGGCCAGCTGTTCAGCGGCGCAAAACGCTGCTGCCCCTGCCCTGCCCCGCCGCGGCCATCAGTTATGCGGTAAGTACCGGCGCTATGCCAGGCCATACGGATGAACAGGCCGCCATAGTGACCAAAGTCCGCCGGCCACCAGTCCTGCGAGTCGGTCATCAGCGCATGCAGGTCCTGTTTCACGGCCTCCAGGTCGAGGCTTTTGAAAGCTTCGGCATAGTTAAAACCCTTATCCATCGGGTTGGACGAAGCGGTATGCTGCCGCAAAACGTTCAGACGCAACTGGTTGGGCCACCAGTCGCGGTTCTTCGTGCCGGTACCGGCTGTTTGTGTATTCGTACCGTGAAACACAGGGCATTTGCCTGTTTCCGGGTGCCCGTTTACATGATGTGGCGTGTTATTTTCCATAGTTCAATCTGATTAGTGTTGGAACGTCAAATATACCCAAGTTTCGTCTTCAGGATAAAGACGCTTGTCATAAAAATGTTTGTTTTATGTTATCGTTTTGCAAAGGCCAATAGCGGTGATCAGTTACCGGCTGATCAGATCATGATCACGGAGGGAATATCGCAGGTTTTCTTATTTGATGCCGATATCGGGAACGGCAACCGGTCCCGGTTCTTCTTTCAGCTTATCCGGGCTGAAACGCGACCTCAATGAAATGAGCATTTTTTCCCTGCTCGTGACACCCAGCTCTGGGTTGGTTTTCAGGAATTCCTGCCGCAGCGCAAGAGCTGTTTTGCCCGAGGACTGCGGCGTCCAGCCGGGCGGCATGAAAATGTGCAGTAGCTTGTTCCTTATTCCCGGGGTGTTTTGCACATCACGCCAGAGCAACAGCAATTCGCCAAAATACAGATCGGAAAAATTTGTGACGTCAAGCTCGCGCATGATACCATATTCCGTTTTCACTTCCTGTCTTATCGGCTGCAGCGTGCCCATGGCCCAATCCCAAACCGGCAAAACATTGGCAAAGTTGGTATCGAGATAAAGGTGATTTTTGGAATGATGTACCCTGTGATGCGCCGGCGTAATGATCAGGTGGCGCAAGAAACCCAGGCGGCCATCCCTTAAGGTCTCTTCGCTGACGTGGATGAAGATACCCCAGGCGGCATCGATAGAAATAATAGCGAGAAACATCCCCTGGTTGACGCCAAAGGGAATCAGAATCAGTAGGCGTACGAAAGTGGAATAATAACTTTCAGCAAAAAAATGGATC
>JAFDZL010000251.1 GCA_018266935.1 Bacteroidota bacterium
GGGGTAGGGTCGAAATGCCCTGGAGCAGCTGGCAGCCCGATTCGTCGGCAGACCCCATGGCGAATGACACGTCCGCCCAGAACGTCCGTGTAAAACGGGCGATGGAAATGGCGCAACGGCTCGGACAAATGGGTATCCCGGTAATCGTCACGGCTTGGTTCCCGCCGGCCTGGGCGGTTGAAGGAACGCTGAACATGGGCCGTTCGCCCCAAGGGATATGGGGTAATCCGTTGAATCAGTCGGTTACGCCTTCGATCTATAAATCGATCACCAATTATCTCATTTACCTGCGCGATCATTATGGGGTTGAGGCTAAATATTTCTCATTCAACGAATCGGATCTGGGCATCAACGTGCGGCAAACAGGCGAGGAGCATGACGAACTGATCAAAGGCTTGGGCGCTTATTTCGCCGCGCATGGTTTAAAAACAAAATTGCTTTTGGGCGATAACTCCGACGCGACTACATACAAGTTCGTTTACCCGGCAATGGATGACCCCGCAGCCCTGCAATACATCGGTATGGTCTCGTTCCATTCGTGGAGGGGCTGGGATACGCCCATACTGCAAAAATGGGCCGATATTGCTAAAAAGATAGACAAACCTCTGCTTGTCGGCGAGGGAAGTATCGATGCAGCTGCCTGGAACTATCCCGATTATTTCCAGGATCCGTCTTATGCTTTGGAGGAGATCAATCTTTATACCCGCTTGCTGGCTATATGTCAGCCGGTATCCATCCTGCAATGGCAGTTGACGTCGGATTACTCGATATTGAAGGGCGGAGGCGTTTTTGGCAAAGAAGGTAAACTGGAGCCCACCCAGCGCTTCTGGAACCTGAAGCAACTGGGTTGTACGCCTGTGGGACTGTTCTTTATGCCATTGTCTAATGATAACCCAGAAATTGTTTCCTGCGCCGCTTTGGGGAACAACGACACGCATGTCTATGCGATCCATTTGGTGAATAACGGCGCTGCGCGTGAAGTTCATTTATCCGGCGTCCCGTCAACTGTAAAAGCATTCGACGTATTTGTGACTGACGCCAGGACCTTCATGAAACGCGTGAGAACGGTGAAAGCAGTCAACGGCGAAGTAACATTTAAGTTGCAGGAGCGCTGTTTTACCACGCTGGCGAGCAAATAATTTGCCCTATAAATTCTAAAATTCTAATTTGTAAATGCATTGCCGGTTGCCCGGCAATGCATTGTCTTTTACTTCGCCAAAAAACCTTCAAAATGAAAAGATATCAATGTTTCTTGCTGCTCCTTTGCCTTTTGTGCTGCAATGCTTTTGCGCAGCAACCCGGCGACAGCGCCTACATGGTGCGCGGCTTCGTTATAGCTGCTCCCAAACCCAGCGGGTTGGATGATTTTGTCAAATTCATTAACGAAGAGCTTGCGCCGCGTAAAGTGAATACGCTAATCCTCAGGGTCGATTTCAACTATGAGTATAAAAGTCATCCTGAACTGCGCGACTCGGCGGCTTTGTCTAAGCATGAAGCTAAGAGAATACTAGAAGCCTGCAAAAAGAACGGAATAGCCATCATTCCGCAGATCAACCTGCTGGGGCACCAGTCATGGGCGGCAAAGAATGGCAAGTTGTTAGCGGTTTATCCCGAATTTGATGAAACCCCCTGGGTTGCAATGCCCGCTCCCAAAGATTACAAGTGGCCAAATGCCGACAACCTGTATTGCCGCAGCTATTGCCCGCTGCATCCCGGTGTGCATAAGGTGGTGTTCGACCTGGTGGATGAAATCATGGATGTATTTGAAGCCACGGCCTTCCACGCAGGAATGGACGAAGTGTTTTATTTAGGCGAAGATAAATGCCCGCGCTGTGCCGGACGCGACAAGGCGGTATTATTCGCCAACGAAGTACAGCTGATACGCGACCATTTAGCCGAAAAAGGCGAAGAATTATGGATATGGGGCGACCGGCTGATCGACGGACGATCGACCGGTATCGGCGAGTGGGCCGCAAGCTATAATGACACCTATCGGGCAATTGATATGATCCCGCGTGATGTGGTGATCTGCGACTGGCAGTATGATGAGGATAACCAAACGGCAGTTTATTTCGCCATGAAAGGCCTGCGGGTTGTTACCTGCACCTGGAACCGCCCTAAGGTAGCTGTTGAGCAGGTAGAGGATATGTATCGTTCAAGGGCGACTGCGGGCAAAACGATGAGGCCACGTTTTTATGGAGTAGCGGAAACTATCTGGTCGTTGCCGCCGCAGTTTTTGAACGGCTATTATGGCAAAGCGCCCAATTCAAATGCTGAGAATACACCCTGGAACACATTCAGGGTAATGTATGATAAAATGGCCCAATTGGACCAGGCAGCAGGGACTAAATAAGTTAATTGGTGTCATCGGAAATCAGATCTTTTCAGACCAGCCTTCAGGTGATTTTGGAATTCCGCGCCATGCAAGGCCATGTTCAATTCGTAATGAAACCGGTCGCCCGCCACGACGAATACTCTTTGCGACCGGACAGATTTTGGGTCGTTCAAAATAGCAGAACTGTTAAAAGTGAACCTATTATCATCATGGCCGGCTAATTCAAGTGTTTCGATCCTTCCGCCTACCTGGACGCTGTTAAGCAGGATCTTGTCTTCTTTCAGCAAGATGAAGCCTGTATCCCAGAAAACAGTTTGTCCATTCTTTTCCGTATCGTTTTTGTACCAGGTTTGCTGCCTGAAAAATATTGCGTCTTTATACTCATCGGGTATGAATTCCAACTCCTCTGTGTAAGCTGTGTCATCGATTGTCGGATATTTAGCAAAACCTTCGCCCGCCCAGTTGCCTGCGAAGAGCTTTTTCATTTTCAATAGTGTGTCTCTCACGATGCATTGATCTTTAACGAAATTATGGAACATGTCCAAAAGTTTTAACACTATTTACTGATGAATGATTTTTAGAAGGACTTTTTTGCATCGGATAAAATCTTAGTTTTGAAATCCGATGACCAAAAGCCAGTTTGCAGTTGCCCGCGGGCAGTTTGCAGGTAAGCCAATAAAACAAAAATCAATTGAACAAGAAAAGGAAACCGTCCACTGCAAACTCCAAACTGCCAACTAAAAAAATGGAAGTACATCACCATCCTCAACTTGATCATAACCCCAAACCCTGGAAGGAATACCTGCTTGAAGGTTTAATGATATTCATCGCCGTGATGATGGGCTTTATTGCTGAGAATATCAGGGAAGGCGTGAGTGACAGGGAACACGTACGCGAGCTGACCGGGCAACTGGTGCAGGACCTGAAGAGTGACACAGCTAATTTGAATGCAATTTATAAAGCAGAAACGAAGATACTCGCGGCAAATGACAGTTTGTATGATCTATTGCAGCAGCCGCTGCCAAAAGCTAACGTTAAGAAGATAGAGGAAATGATCATTGCGTCACATTCGATGTGGCCGTTTTCTCCGACAGGCGGTGCTATCTCAGCTATTAAAAATGAGCTGCACCTGAAACAGTTTGCCAATTCAAAGATCATCGGATATATCGCCCGTTATGAAGGCCATACTGCATTGTTGGGTATAGTGCAAAACATCACGATCGAATATCAGCATAACTATATTGATTCCTTCCTGCGCCTGCACTTCACACCGGCGAATCTTAAATCGGCTTTCGATAACCGTATCATTAAAGATGCGCAGATGAGGAACTTATCGCAGAATGATCTAACCCAGTTGTCTGCGGACATGACCCTGGTCAGGGTAAATACATTTGAATTGGTCCGTGATAACCGGATGCTGGAAGAAGATGTCATGAAGTTGCTTCAGTA
>JAFDZL010000252.1 GCA_018266935.1 Bacteroidota bacterium
CATGATAGCCAGCACCGGGAAGTTAACCCAATGCGTCCAGCGCGTGATCAGGGGATGTTTTTCCTTGATTACCTTCATTTGCTCAAAGTTACGTTGAATTCGGCTCCTGCGGCGCCACTAATTACCCCGTTCGATGTATTTTGAACAAAGGCGATCATTTCGAACCCTTCAGGGGTAAAGCCGGAAGGGACAGCCAGGCTCGTTGTTCCGTCTGTATGACCATTCAGCTTTATGCTTTGCAATTCGCGTACGATCTGCACATGCGATATCGTACGCCCCGCATTTTCGCCTTTCATTACTTTGGTGGTTGCGTTCCTTTCGACAAACGCCACCATCAGTACTGAATTATCCGTTGACCCTTTTGCTTCATATTTTACGGTGACTTTATTCCCGGCTGCCTTCAGTCCTGTTAATACCAGGTCGGTTTTAGCCGGTTCGGCAAGATCGGCCTTAATGGTATTGCGTAAAGTACTTTCGTCCGAACCAACGAATTGTTTGCTCCCGTTCACAATAGCCTGCGGGGTGTATAGCTCTGAGCTTTTCAGCCAGCGGGCATATTGTTTTTGCCTGTCGGAATAAGCCGGATTGCTGAAAGCATCCTTCCAGCCCAGGCGGTCCCAGTAATCGACATGGTAAGCCAAAATATAAATGGGTTTGTCCGATGTTTCTTTATGTAGTTTGGCAATCAGCGCATCGGCCGGCGGGCAGCTCGAACAGCCTTCGGAAGTGAAAAGCTCGACAACCGCAAAGCCCTTATCAGCGGGGGATTTGTCCGTAATAAAAGCGCTCGTCGTCGCTGCTATCGTTCCCAGCGCAGCAATTATTATAAGAATTTTTGATTTCATCGTCATGATATTTACGCATTGGTCGCATGGGCGGTTCTTTCCTTACAATAAAATTAAATCTTTTTCAGCGGCATAGGTTGTAAGGTTTTGAATAATTTTACGACAAAAGCAGAAAACACGAATTTCACGAATGAAGCGAATTACACTAATTGGCTGATTTTTCGTGTAATTCGTATCAAACTTTGTGAAAATTCGTGACAACTAATCAGATCGACCCGCACCATTGGGTAGAGGCGCATGCCGACTATATGTACGCCTACGCCCGCGCGCGCGTCAACGATGAAGAACAGGCCCGCGACCTCGTGCAGGAGACTTTCCTGGCCGCGCTTGAGAAGATGAAGACTTTCGAAGGAAGAAGCTCCGAGCGTACCTGGCTGACGGCGATCCTTCGGAACAAGATCATCGATGTGTATCGCCGCAGGTCATCCGGTTTGCAGCAAACTGAATTAAGACCGGCGGAAGAAGAACAGGCTGATTTTTTTGAGCACGAATATGGGCACTGGAACCCTGAGCCTGCCCCAAAACATTTCGGCTTAGACGAATATGACCCTTTGAGAGGCAAAGAGTTTGAACATATCCTGGCGCAATGCCTCAAGAAATTACCCGCCCTTTGGATGTCTGTATTTACGATGAAGCACCTGGACGATGAGAGCTCCGAGGCGATATGCAGCGAGCTTAAACTGACGTCTTCAAATTTCTGGGTGATCATCCATCGCGCCAAACTAAACCTGAGGGCCTGTCTTCAAAAAAACTGGATCTGAGTATGGAAGCACTAAAAAAGATCGCAAACAACTGCAAACATGCCACTTTCCTGATCGAAAAGAAACTGATCGGGCGCCTTTCGCTGCGCGAACGGATCTTTCTTAAAATACATCTTTATGGGTGCGGTTTATGCAGGTTGTATCAAAATCAAACCCAAAAGATCAACATCCTGATCCGGCAGCTTTTGCATGGCTCGGGGACACAGGATGCCAAACTTGACGACAACTTCAAAAAAGAATTGCAAGAACGTATTGAAGATGAGCTGAATAAAAATTGATATACTTTGTAAGGTTCAAGGTTTATGCCCGACAAAGGGGTAAACTAAAAAACACAACGTATGAAATCAATTTTTTCAAAGGCGGCTGCTACCGCGGTTATTGCTTCAATTTTCGCAATTAATGTTCAGGCCGGCACTGTCCGCATGGCTGCTGACACTGGCAAAATGGATAAGATGTCGAAAATGGGCAAGATGAACAAGATGGACCATAAAATGGATAAAAAGAAAATGAACAAGATGAAGAAGGGCAAGATGGGTAAAGACACAACTAAAATGTGAGTTGTATTTTGTTTTTTACGAAGGGGCTAACGCCCCTTCGTTGTTTAAAATGAGACGCAAGATTTTGCGTCTCTACGGGGTGCTGATCATTAACTCGTCATCAGTAATGCCATCCAGTTCCCTTTGATCATGACTGACGATCAAAACCGTCATACCGAATTCCTTCCACATCGGCTTTAACTCACCGATCAACTCCGCCCGCATTTCTGGATCAAGAGCGGAAAAAGGCTCATCCATCAGCAGCAATTTCGGTTTGATGGCCAACGCCCTTAAAATAGCCAGTCGTTGCTGTTGCCCGCCTGACAGATACGTTGGTTCATGTGTCCGGAGCGTATCCAGCTTACCGGTTTTAAGCAGCCGTTCTATCCATTGTTGATCGTTCGTAGCATATTCGAGATGCCGCTGAACGGTCATATTGGGAAAGAGAGCATAATTCTGGAAAACGAAGCCCGTTTTTCGTCTTTGGGGAGAAAGAGAAATTTTAGCCCTTGTCTCAAGCCATGTGCTTCCACCGGCAACGATCTTTCCTTTTTCCGGGTCGGTAAGCCCGGCAATGATCTTCAAGAATGTGGTTTTGCCGGCCCCCGACGGACCATAAATTTTAGTGATGCTGCCCGTTGGGAACTCGCGGGCGATCTTCAGCACCTGCTGCCCCCCATAGCCTTTCAATTGCTTCTCTATATCGACGGTGATCATTCGAGCGGGCTTTTGGCTTTATATTTATTAAAAACGAACACGGATACCACCATCACGAACGTGATACAGAACAAAGTGAGCGAATACGCATTCGCGGAATGATAGTCCATATTCTCCACCGAATCGTAAACCGCGATTGACGCCACCCGCGTTACACCGGGAATATTGCCGCCGATCATCAGCACCACGCCAAATTCGCCCAAAGTGTGTGCAAACGTGAGTATAGCCGCCGTCAAAACCGATGCGCGGATGTTGGGCAGCAGCACATGGATAAAAGTCTGCTTTTCCGACTTGCCCAAAGTATAGGATGCCTGCGCCAGCGAAACAGGCAACTGCTGCAGGGCCGATTTGATCGGCCCGATCATGAACGGCATACTGTAAATAACAGACGCCAGCACCAGCCCCGGGAAAGAAAACACCAACTGCACATTGAACGCCTTTTGCAGCCATCCGCCGATACCATGCTGCGGGCTGAAGGCCATCAGCAAATAAAATCCCAATACCGATGGCGGCAGCACCAAAGGCATCGTGATGATCGCCTCGAGAATGATCTTGATAAAGGAACGCCCTTTCGACAACCAATAGGCTAGCGGCAAACCGATGAGCAGCAAAACCAGGGTGGTGATGCCAGCCAGTTTGAGCGTCAGCCAGATGGGGGTGAGATCCATTGAAGTCAAAAGTAATGATAGCATGTCATTCCGAACGAATGTGAGGATCTTATACGCCCGCTTGCCCCCTTTTGCGATGGATTAAAATCCATCGCTACAATATCGTCCGAGGCTATGCCTCTATCCCAACGCAGGGCCATCGGCCCAGCTCATTTTGTAACGACGGATTTCAATCCGTCGATGTAGCCGACGTGCCGTATCCATACTCTTTCAATATTTTTTTTGCCGCGCCACTCAACATATACTGATAAAACTTCTCCACATTCGCAGCTTCTTTGGTGGCTTTAATGATGATCATCCCCTGTTTAATAGGTGTATAAGTTTTCGGGTCAATTAGTCTCCAGTAAAGTTTGGGCTTTCCTTCCAAATCTCTGATCAGCGCCTGCGTGGTAAAGCCGACGTCGGTCACGCCGGTAGTGATATACGTATTTACCTGCGCGATGCTTTCGCCCTGCACCAGTTTATTCTTCACTTCTTCAAAAATGCCTTTCTTTTGCAGGGCCTCTTCAGCCGCTTTGCCGTACGGCGCAATAGCCGGGTTGGCGATGGCTATTTTTTTTACGCGGCCGCTCATTAAAGTACGCTCCCAGTTCTCAAAACCGATGTCCTTTGTACTGCAGATCACCAGGCTGCCATAAGCATAAACTTCGGGGGCTTTGGTGCTTAGGCCGTCCTTGTACAATCCATCTGGAAAAGTCATATCCGCAGATAGGAATACGTCGAAAGGCGCCCCGTTCCTGATCTGCACGGCCAGGTTACCGGACGAGCCGACAATTGGCTCTATTCCGATGCCTGTTTTATCGTGAAAATCTTTTCCCAGGGCTTTGATCACGCCCTGCAAATTGGCGGCGACAGCCACCTTCAGGCTCTGAGCGATTAAGGTCGAACCGAAAAAAATAAAGGCAGTTAGTACGATGAGCTTTTTCATACGGGATGATTATGCGCTTAAAATTAACAGTATATCAGCAGATAAAGTTCCCGCGGAAACTATTTTTCTTAATGTATTTTATACACTAAGCCGATAATAATACTATATTAGCATTTATAACTGCCTGACAAACCCGGGCTTTATTAAACCAAAAAACCAATTTTTATGAGAAAGAACAGTCTCCTTGTCCTGTTTTTAACCGTGTTGCTGCCGTTTTGCCTGAAAGCCCAGCAAGGGTTCATCAGCACCAAAGGGAAAGAAATAGTCACTCCCAACGGCAAGCCCTTTATGATGCGCGGCACCAACCTGGGCAACTGGCTGATGCCCGAAGGCTACATGTTCAAGTTCAGCAAAACGAACTCGCCGAAGCTAATTGCCGAGGCTATAGCGGAACTCATTGGTCCGGATGAGGCTAAACGGTTCTGGCAAAAATACCAGGATAGCTATATCACCCGGCCGGATATCCATTACCTGAAAACTATCGGCGTCAACTCCATTCGCATACCCTTCAACTACAAGCTGTTTACCGCTGAAAATTATATGGGCCAGAACGATGCCAACCGCGGTTTCGTGCTGCTCGACCGGGTGATCGGCTGGTGCAAGGCTGAAGGTATTTATGTGATACTGGATATGCACGCGGCGCCAGGAGGGCAAACCGGCGATAATATCGACGACGGTTACGGCTATCCTTTCCTGTTCAAAAGCGAAGCCAGCCAGCAACTGTGCGCCCGTATCTGGAAACGCATTGCCGACCATTATAAAAATGAAACGATCATATTGGGTTACGATTTGCTTAACGAGCCTATCGCCACTTACTTCAGTGCTAAAGAATTGAATCCTTACCTGGAGCCTGTTTTCAAAAAAATAACCGCAGCTATCCGCCAGGTGGACAAGAACCACATCGTGATCCTCGGCGGCGCGCAATGGGACAGTAACTTCAAACCTTTCGGGCAACCGTTTGATTCCAAACTGGTTTACCAGTTCCATAAATACTGGACCCCGCCGACCAAAGAAGTGATACAGGATTACCTCGATTTCCGCGACAAATACCATGTGCCTATCTATTGCGGCGAGACGGGCGAGAACACCGACGGCTGGTGTGATACGTTCAAACATGTATTGGAACAAAATCACGTTGGATGGCATTTCTGGCCCTACAAAAAAGTGGATAATACCCGCGGATTTGTGACTTTCGATGTGCCGGCCAATTATGACCAGGTGATCGAATTCGCGGAAAAACCCCGCGGAAGCTTTGAAGAGATCCGCAAGGCCATGCCCGCCGACCGCGAGGTTATCAAAAGAGCTTTATATGATTTTATAGAGAACAGCCGCTTCGAACATTGCCGGGTGAACAAAGGCTATGTCGGGGCGCTCGGATTTAAAACGAACTGAAGGCAAACCCGTTCGTCAATCAAAAACGTATATCAATCGATCAACTCAATATCTCATGTTAAAGAAATTTATTATCCCAATGATTATCCTTGCCGCATTTGCGGTAACGATTTTGGTGTCCTGCAGTAAAAGCGGCAATCTTAACAATGGCCCCATCATCGTAAAAACCGACACCACCAAAAAAGTTGCACCAACCTATTCGCTGGTTTGGTCGGACGAGTTCGACGAAGCGACCGTCGATACCAGCAAGTGGCACTTTGAAATTGGCGGCGGGGGTTGGGGTAACGCCGAACAGGAATATTATCAACCGAATAACGCGACGATATCCAATGGCAACCTGGTGATCACGGTTAAGAAAGAGTCTGTCGGCGGCGAACCGTACACCTCATCGCGTATGACGACGCAGAACCATTTTACGCAGACCTATGGCCGTGTCGAGGCACGTATTAAAATGCCGGTGGGCCTGGGCATGTGGCCGGCCTTCTGGATGCTGGGCGCCAATATCGGTACCGTGAACTGGCCCACCTGCGGCGAGATCGACATCATGGAGCATATCAATACCGACAGCCTCGTTCACGGCAGCCTGCACTGGAATGGCGGCAATACAACGCAGCAACTCATGTCGACACCTTCCGCATACCATGTTTATGCTGTGGAGTGGGATACCAGTGAGGTGAGGTTTTATGTGGACAGCAACCTGTATGATACCGAGCCTGTTGCATCGGTTTCAGCTTTCCATCTGCCATTTTTCCTGCTACTGAACGTC
>JAFDZL010000253.1 GCA_018266935.1 Bacteroidota bacterium
ATCAGCGATGTGAGCGGGATTTTGATGGGGCCGAACAATTCGGCTACGATGTATTTCAAAAAGACCACTACAGCGCAGTTGGCGGCCAAGTTCAAGCCTACCATAGAGGTGAGCCTGAATAAGGTGAACGCCACCAAATACTGGGGACAGGCCGCAGGCGAGTATAACAAACTGCCTTTTGTAAAGCATCTGAATCCGGACATTGCCGATTATGCCACCCAGAAAGCCATCGATGGCTTGTTCGTAGAGATAGCAAAAGAGGAACTGAATATTCGGAAAAACATTTCTGCGCGATCGACACCGGTGATGCAAAAGGTGTTTGCCTTTGCAGCTAAAGCCGTGCATTGATAACGACCGGTCTATATGAGAGGCGGAGCCTCGGTTTATATTGTAAGGACGGATTTCAATCCGTCAATAAGCCGCTATACACCACGGTCACTGAAAACTCACCGTTATCCTCACCTGGTGCGGGCGCCCGTCGGTATTACCTGCCCAAACAGGACCGTTACTAAGCAGGTCTTTCGCTTTTTGATCGGCTGAAGCTCCAAGGCTTTGAACTATAGTAAACCCGCTCAGCCCGCCGCGCCCGTTAACCGTAAATGACAATACTACCTGCCCGGTTTTGCCATCGGGCGATACCGCGTTTTTATCCAGGTAGCTATTCAGCGCCTTCCATACGGCACGCGGACGTACGCCCGCCGAACCGGATGACTTGTCGTCGTTGTTATTCAAGATAGGTTTGGCGACAGTCACCACCTCGGCCAGTGCGTTTGAATTGGGCTCAAGCGACACGGTGATCGAATCGCGGCCGTTAAGTTTCACCTGCCTGGTTGTATAGCCCAGTGATTTTACCTCGAGACTTTTATTGTCGGGTACGTTGTGCATGACAAACCTGCCGTTCAAGTCGGTAACAACACCGAAATCAGCGCCGGAAAGTTTCACTATCGCCCCTACAAGAGGCTGGTTGTTACCCGTCACAACGCCTACCAGGGTACCATAATTTCCGTGCGAAGCAGGCTGTACGTCAAGGTTCTCTTCGTGCGCGTTCAACAAAGTTTCGGGCACCATCGGTCGCGCTTTCTTCGCCTTTGAATTGTTGACAGCCAGCGATTGTACGATTACATCATTGACTTTCGGTACTGATTTAAGCACGTCGACCGGCGGTTGTGCCTTTGCCGTCGTAGTATTACTGACATACCCCGGTGCTATATTTTTATCAGCAGCAGCGTTCAAATTACTATCCGGTTTAAACTGCAATGCGGCAACAGCCGGAGACTGATTGGCTGTTGCATCAGCCTTGGGAGGTGTAACGTCAAGATCAGCATTCGCACTATAAACATGTCTTTTTTGGATAGGCGTTCTCGCAATCGTATCTGCTGCCCGTGTTGCCGGCTGCAACGGAGCTGATATAGTCGGCTGCTCCGGTTTTGGAGCCTGTTTCACATTGGCAGCCACCTGCTTTAATTCAACCTCCGTGGTATTTTTGGTCCTGGTCACCAGCCAGGCCCCGATGCCTATAAGTACCAATAATGAAGCTGCGACGGAAAGCTGTATCCGCGGTGTAAACATGCGTACCTTTCCATCCGTCCGGTTCCGTAAACGCGCCGACAGATCGCCCAGGTGTTTTTGCTGATCTTTCCCGGCATTTTCATAGCCTTCCAGCGCATCCGCCAGGAAAGGGTCGTCCAGCGCGCGGCGCTCCAGTTCGTGCATAGCGCGGGCGTCCAGCTCGCCGGCCAGGTATTTTTTTATCAGCAATATGTCGTTCACAGCTTTACTCACGATTCTTCTCCAGGCATATTTTCAGATTACGCTTACCATTCTGAATATAGCTCTTCACATCATTCATACTATAGCCCGTAATCTCCGCCACTTCTTTATAGCATTTTTCCTCCAGGTAAAACAGGTTGACGCTCTTCCGCTGCCCATCGATTAACCGCTGCATACAGCGCTCCAAAGCCTTTAATGTTTGTTCTTTATTATCGTTTTCTTCAGGATGCAAAAAAGGTGTGAATTCCACAATTTCGTCCAAAGAAATTGCTTCCGTCTTCTTTTCCGAACGCAATTGCATCAGGCAATAATTGCGGCTCAGCACATACACCCAGCCCCTGAACTGCTTTACCTCGTGTTGTTTTACTTTTATAATCAGTTCCTCAAATATACCCATAACCGCGTCTTTCGCAGCTTCCTCATCTTTCAGGTATTTGAGACATACGCCATAAATAACAGGCATGTACCGTTCGAACAAATTGCCCAAAACTGAAATATCGCCGCCCTGTCTGTATATCTCCAGCAGTGCATCGTCATCATAGTTTTGGGGCTTAACCGTCCTTCGGAAAAAGTTCATTTTGGCCGAACAAAATAAAATTTTTCATCGGCTTATGGAAATGCCCGCGTGGCTGCATCATTAAGTTAAAGTTCGTAGCTGATCCGATAAAGAACTTGTTCATAGTAACCCTTATCAACGCTTAAACCTTGTGAAAGCCCCGACCGCTCGGGGCTTTTTTGTCAGAATCAGAATTCGCAGAATTAAAGAATTAGCGAAATTTTTACGCCTTTGTTTCTACCAGGTCAGAAGGCAATACCAATCTGAAGGTGCTTCCCTTGTCCAGCTCCGAATGTACATCGATCTTTATCTGGTGAAAATCGGCGATAGATTTGACGATCGGCAGCCCCAGTCCAAAACTGTCCTGCTGCAGCGATTTGCTGAATTTTTTGAAGCGGTTGAAAATGTGCGGCAATTGTTCCTGGCTGATGCCGATGCCGGTATCTGTGATATCGATCAGGTATTCTTTGTTTTCAACCGAACCGATAACGCCGATGTCGCCGCCTTTTTTGTTGTATTTGATGGCGTTATTGATGAGGTTGAAGAACAGGTTGAACAGCAGGAATTTGTTCACTTTCACTAATTTCCAGTCTGCTGGTATATCGATGGACAAAGTGATATTCTTTTCCTGCAGGCGGATGGATATTTCGTCATAAACTTCGTGCACCAGTTCATCCACGGAGACGGTATCTTCCTTCAAAAACTGGTCGTTCTCGATCTGCGAGATCAGCAGCAGTGTTTTGGTAATGCTTTTTAGGCGATTGAGTATGCGCTGCATTTCGAGCAGGCGTTCCTTCACCTCGTCGTTAATTTCCTCGCTGCCGAACATGTTCTCGATCTTGGTTTGGAGGATAGAAATGGGCGTCATCAATTCATGCGAAGCGTTCGAAATAAATTCGCGTTCTTTCTGGAAAGCGCTTTCGATGGTCTGGATCATCTTGTGGATACTGATGTCCAGGTATTCGAAATCGGAGGTGCTCGTTTGCACTTTTCGATACGGCGTGGGTCGCGGGAACTTATGCGCGATGAGCTTGGTTTTGATGATCTGGCCCAATGGCCGTAATACGTAAGTTGAATAAACCTGGTCGGCCAGTATGGTGAGCAGTACCATGCCCAGCAATATTTCTAAGGCAATATTCTGCAGCGGCTTGGTGGTCTCGTTCATCGTATCGATACTCCGGCCGATCTCGAGCAGATAGTTTTGTTTGCCTATTTTAAAATTGTGGCTCAGGATACGATATTGGATGGTATCGCCTTCGACTAAACGACGTTCGTTTACGATGCCATCGACGTGTTCATCCGTCGAATCAACATCCAGGCTTACATATTCCTCTTTTAGCAGCGCATTGTAACTGCCGTAGCCCTCGCCGTTTTGAATGAACGTATTGATCCCTTGCTGATGCACCTGCTTCAGCACTTTGTCCTGCTGGCGGCGAAGCCAGTTATCCGTATAGCTGCTGTTGATATCTTGTATAAGCGGTCGCAGCAGCAGCACAAACAACACCACGATCACCAACTTCGAGATGGTATTGAACAGGGTGAGTTTGAGGCCGAGTTTCAATGTCTATGCGTTTAAATTGATCCGGTATCCTAAGCCGCGCACGGTTTCGAGCCAATCGGCCGACCCGTAAGCATTCAGTTTCTTGCGGATATTTTTAATATGGGCGTCGATATAGTTGGAATCATAGTCGTCGTTCACCACACTGCCCCAGATGTGTTCGCTTAGCTGTGAACGGGTCAATGTCCGGTTCTTGTGCAGCAGCATATAAGCTACCAGGTCGAATTCCTTTTTGGTGATGCTGCTGACCTCTGTCCCTTTATGACTGATGGCGCGGTTGGTCAGATCGACCACAAATTCACCCAATGTAACCGTCGAATTCTTCAGCCCGAACTTGCGGCGGGTGATGGCCTGCATACGGCTTTGCAGTTCGAGGAGTGAGAATGGTTTGGGCAGGTAATCATCAGCCCCAAGATCAAGACCCTTGATGCGGTCGTTAACCTCGGCGCGGGCGGTAAGTATAATGCAAGCGGCTTCGGGGTTATATTTTTTGGCTTCCTTCAGCAGGTCGAGGCCGTCATAATCAGGCAGGCCCAGGTCGATCAGGATAAAATCGTACAAATTGGTCGCTATCTTTTCCGATGCGCTCCTGCCGTCATAACAGGTCTCGCACAGGTAGTTATTGCTGCCCAGGAATAACTCCATTTCAGTGGTCAGCGCCTTTTCGTCTTCAACAATTAGAACATTCATGCTACGTCAGTAAAACACG
This sequence comes from Bacteroidota bacterium, assembly GCA_018266935.1. Lineage (GTDB taxonomy): Bacteria > Bacteroidota > Bacteroidia > Sphingobacteriales > Sphingobacteriaceae > Mucilaginibacter. The sequence continues at coordinate 4,594 of JAFDZL010000253.1, forward strand.
TAATAAAACGTGAGGTTATAGAACGATTCCCTGTGGTTATTAAATATACCCTGTATGTTCACCGGGACCGAATATTTATAAGCGAACTCAATAGTATAATGCGGCCGGTTGTAGGCGATCGGAAGCTTAAAGCTATAATTCAGCATGCGGAACTCACTGTCATAAGCGGCATATTGAGGATAGGCAGGCGGCGGCTGGAGAAAGACATCGTCATTCCTGTAGGAATCATGACGATCATCGTATTTGCCCGGGTGATTGTGGGCATACTGCTGCACGAAGTTTTGTGTCCCCCAAATAATGCTGAAGCCTGGGTTGAACGACAGATAGTCCTTATCGTCAAAAATACTCCAATTGGTTTCGAAATATTTTGAATTGTTGATAGTGACGAAGAAATCATTTTCCTGTCCGAACAGATAATCGAGTGTAACGTTCGACTTCAATAGCTTCCAGTCGTACGTGTTGCTGAAATTGATGTCGTGGGACGATGCCGATTTGATGATCAGCGCATTTTGATCAAAGAAAAAATGAGTATAACTGATGTTGCCGGTAAACTTCGAAGAAAACCGGTACAGATAACCGGCGCCCAAATCGGTCTCATCAATCGCCGGTACGGATGTGAAAACTTTGTAAATCGATCCATAGACAAAAAATCCAGATTTACTATTATAAATGGCATCGCCGCTCCAATACGGGTATTTCACAGGGCCGGTGCGTCCGAAAAACTGTGCATCGCTGCCGACCGACACGCCGACCGACAATGACTGCTTTCGGGTTACGGTATCTGTATCGGCTACGATCCTCGGTATCGCTGCAATAAATTTCCTCGCCGTTCCGGCCAAAGCGCCGGTGGTGCTAATTATACCTATGAGAAACAGTATGCAAAATCGCTTCATTTCGTTTATGCAATATAATGTTAATCCATTCTGTTACGCACCATTGTGGCGCGGTATCTCAGGCGGACGCTCCAAACCCGGCGGCCTGCGCTGACGTTTTTTGGCTTTATCGTCAACTTTTTCAGGTTTGGGCACTTGTTTGGCCCTGGTTACTTCCTTTATTTTCTTTTTATCGTCCTGCTGTTTTTTAGGCGTCGTATCGGCAACGGCGGTAATGACTGTTGAATCAAAATGGATAATGAAATG
>JAFDZL010000254.1 GCA_018266935.1 Bacteroidota bacterium
CTGTCTTGCTTTTCGCCCAAAAGCATTACGATATTATCCTCAGAAACGGTAATGTCATCGACGGCGCCGGGAATCCATGGTTCTATGGCGATGTGGGTATTATAAAGGATAAGGTGGTCACTATCGGCAATTTATCAGATGCAAAGGCAAGCAAAATAATCGATGTGAGCGGTCTCATTGTAGCACCGGGTTTCATCGATGTCCATACCCATATCGAGGGCGACGAAAAGAATACACCTACCGCCGATAATTTCATTTATGACGGCGTCACCACGGTTATTACCGGCAATTGCGGTATTTCGGAAGTTGACCTGGGGAAATACTTCAGGCATCTGGACAGCGTTAAACTATCGGTAAATGTAGGTTCACTGATCGGCCATAACGATGTGCGGAGGGCGGTTTTGGGTGAAGCGGCGGTAACTCCAGACTCAGCGCAGCTGAAAAAAATGGAGGATATCGTCGAACAGGCCATGCGTGATGGTGCGATGGGCTTTTCCACGGGATTGATCTATACGCCAGGGTTGTATTCCAAGACACCGGAAGTGGTTGCGTTAGCAAAAGCCGCGGCTAAATATCATGGTGTTTATACTTCGCACATGCGCAACGAGTCGGATAAGATATTTGCAGCTATCAACGAAGCGATAGACATCGGTCGTGAGGCCAATATGCCGGTTGAGATATCGCATTTCAAGGTAGGTTTACCGAACTGGGGCAAATCGGACCAGATGATCGCTATGGTGGATAAAGCGCGGCAGGAAGGGCTGGATGTGACCGTCGATCAGTACCCCTACACCGCCAGCAGCACCACGCTGAATGTATTGCTGCCCGACTGGCTGCTGGATGGCGGCCGCGATTCAGTCTTGAAACGCCTGGCGGACCCGCAAATTCATCAACGAGTGGTTGATACAATGATCAAAGACATGACCCGGCGCGGCAGGCAGCATTTTGACTATGCCGTTGTAGCGCAGTGCAAAAACGACAGTACCCTGAACGGCAAGAACATTATGCAGATCAATATCGAAAAGGGGAGGGCGTCAACTATTCCGGACGAGATCGAGACTATACTGGATATTACAAAGACCGGCAGCACGTCGATGGTGTTCCATGGGATGAACGAATCAGACGTAGAGAATATCATGAAATATCCGCTGACGATGATCATTTCAGATTCCGGTATCCGCGAATTTGGCGTCGGCGTTCCTCACCCAAGGGGCTACGGCAGTAACGCCCGCGTCCTGGCGATGTACGTTAGGGAAAAACATCTAATCACACTGGAAGATGCCGTCCGCAAAATGACCTCGCTGCCCGCGCAGAAATTTCACCTCACGGGGCGTGGCCTGCTGCAGCCCGGTATGTTTGCCGACGTAGTGGTTTTCGACCCCAATACTGTGAAGGATGAATCGACTTTTGAGCACCCGCATGCATACTCTACTGGGTTTAAGTACGTTCTGGTAAATGGTCAACTAACTGTTGATAACTTTAAGCATAACGGTACCCGAAATGGCGTTATTTTGCGGGGCCCGGGATACGAGCAAAACAAATAAAATGAAATTCAAACAGATCGCTTTTTCAACCATTTTCATGCTGGCTACGCTGGCGCTTTTTACCAACTGCAGCCGTAGCGGAAGCACAGTGACGAACAGCAAAACCGTCGCGGGCAAAAAGGACACCACCAAAAAGAAACCAGCCGATACGGTAACTACACCCGTCATTAGTTATGCCCCTGTCGATCATGCGAAGTACGACTCGCTGATGAAGAGGCTGGCCAACGGCGATACCACCGGGAAATGGCCCGTAAAAAATACGCCTTATCCATTACCCGGCGCTATTTTACCTTTTAAACGGGTGGTTGCCTTTTATGGCAACCTTTCCGCTAAAAGAATGGGCATACTGGGCGAATTGCCGCCGGACCAAATGCTGGCCAAGCTGCGTGGCGAAGCAAAGCACTGGGAGAAAGCCGACCCCAAAACGCCCGTCCAACCCGCATTGCACTATATAGCCGTGGTGGCTTCGGGTTTTCCGGGTAAGGACAACATGTACGTCAACCGCATGCCTGATAAAAAAATAGACAGCGCGGTGCGCCTGGCCAGGAGGGCCCATGCTATACTTTTCCTCGATATACAGGTTGGGTTGAGCAATATCCACGCGGAATTGCCCAGGCTGGAAAAATATTGGGAAATGCCCGATGTACATTGCGGTATCGACCCTGAATTTTCGATGAAGGACGGCACCCATCCCGGCAAAAAAATAGGCACTTACGATGCGGCCGATGTTAACTATGTTTCGGGCTACTTAACCAACGTGGTGAAGAAATATCACCTGCCGCCCAAAATTTTTATCGTGCATCGTTTTACACGTAAAATGCTCACTAATTATCAAAATATTAAACTTCATCCCGAGATCCAACTCGTAATGGATATGGATGGTTTCGGCCCGCCTGATTTAAAAACCGGCACCTACCGCGATTATATTTATCACGACCCGGTGCAATTTACCGGCTTTAAGTTGTTTTACAAGAACGACTCCTGGTCGCCGCCGCATCACATGCTGACGCCCGAGGAGATCATGAAGATGTACAAACCGCACCCGATCTATATTCAATATCAGTAGGCAGTTGCCGGTTTGCGGTTGGCAGGCTTTTTTGCAAACTGCCCACTGCCCACTGCAAACTTGTGACAGATGAAACAAATCAAGTTCGGAATAATAGGCTGCGGGCGCATCAGTCACCGTTTTATGCAGGGGCTGGCTGCCGTGGAAGGTGCTGAATTGACCGCCGCCTGGTCGCGCAGAGCGGAGAGCGTTCAGGAATTCACCGGCAAGTATGGCGGCAAGGCCTGCACAAGTTTGGACGAACTGCTTGCAAGCGATATCGATGCGGTTTATATCGCTACACTTCCCGATAGCCATTCTTATTATTCCATAGCCGCACTGGTTGCTGACAAGCATGTTTTGTGCGAGAAACCGGCGACAGTAAACATGGCCCAGCTGGATGAAGTATTACAGATCGCCAAAAACCAGCGCTTGCTTTTCATGGAGGGTATGAAGCCGCCATTTTTCCCCTTATACAGAAAACTCAAAGCATATTTAGAGACCGACCCGATTGGCGAACCCGGCTATGTGCGGGCTGGCTCGTCTGTGGCCGACCTCCCGCACGAGCACCCCAATTTTAGCTATGAACTGGCTGGGGGCGCACTGATGCAGATAGCGCCATATGAAGTTTTCCTTGCGTTAGACTGGCTTGGCCCGATGACGGATATCCAAACCATGGGCCGCTTCAGTGGACAAGAAGTGGATATGTTCACCGTCTTTCAAACGCAGCACAGCAACGGCTATGCACAACTCTATTGCGGCTTCGACCTGCACGGCAAGGGCGATGCGCTCATCGCCGGAACATTGGGGTATGTTACCATCCATAAAAACTGGTGGAACCCCGCCAGGGCAACTATCAGTTACTTAGACGGCCGCACCGTCGAACTTGACGAACCTTTCGCCGCCGGAGGACTGAATTACGAGATCACCCACTTCTGCGAACTGATCCGCGAAGGCAAAACCGAAAGCCCTGTCATTCCGCATGCGTTGTCACGGCAGATGATCGGGATGCTGGACAAGGCGAGAGGACAGATCGGATTGAGGTTTACCGACGAAAAATGACATTTCTAAAGCTTTCCGAGTATCCGGATTTGATGTTAAGTTTACATTCCTGACTTATTCGTCATTAATGTAATAAATTCATTACTAATTATTGATTAACAATCACTTAACTTCATGGTCAAATACCAAAAAGACCTTTAGTCATGAAAAATTTCATTTTTATTTGCGGGCTGAGCCTGCTGCTGTCATCCTGTGCGATGGTATCCTATGTCGGTGAAAAATATCCCCCTTCAACGTCGGTGGAAGTTTTCTATTCGGCTCACGATGTTACGAAACCTTATAAAGTTATCGGCCACATGAACTACCCGGCCGGCGTTGGAACGGACGCTGTCAAAGCCAAATTCATTGCCTATGGCAAATCCATCGGCGCCGATGCGATAGTGATCACAGGCAACAACGGCCTCCAGGGTAGTGAATATGCCTATGTAACCGCCGATGCGCTGAAATATAATTAAGTCCGGAAGTCGGAAAGTCCGGAAGTCCGAAAGAAAAATAACCGCCTTGTCATTGCGAGGAGGTACGACGAAGCAATCTCGTAACTATGCATTCGACGAGGTTGCTTCGTCAACCAACCGCGCGAGCCTTTTTAGTTCCTCGCATTGACATGGTTTATTAATGCTTCACAATCCTCTTCAGCACCAATAAATTCAGCGCATTTTTGCTGTATCCGGTGATGTTGTTCTGGTACAGGTTCACTAGTTTGTCATAGTACAGGATTACCACCGGGGCGTTCTGCATCACAATGTTGTCCATTTCGCGGTAAAGCGCATAGCGTTTCTGGTCGTCGCGCTCGTGGTAACAGGCCTCAAACAGGTGGTCGAATTGTTTATTACTGAAACCGGTATAGTTCGGGCCCCAGGGTATCTTGTTTTTGGAGTAGAAGAGCAGCAGGTAATTTTCGGCGTCGGGGTAATCGGCTATCCACGAGCCGTAGAAGAAATTAACACCGTTTTTGGCCACCAGCTCGCGCAGACTGGCACTCTGAACAATTTCCACACGGGTATGGATGCCCACCTGGTCAAGCTGCCCCTGCACGTATTCGATTAGATCGCGGTAACCGATAGTGGTGGTGAGGGTGATCTCCGGCAGGTTACGCCCATTGGGATAACCCGCTTCCGCGAGCAGCCGGCGCGCTTTTTCAGGGTCGTAGGTATAACCATTAACCAGCTTCTCGCTGAAACCCGGCATCCCCGCAGGGACGAAACCCGCATTGCCGGGCGTGGCCATACTGTTACGCAGATATTTGATCATCTTTTGCTTGTCGATGGCATAGTTCACCGCCTGGCGTATTTTTAGCAGCTTCAGCGGAGAGCCCTTTACGATCGGCAGCGTAGTGTCCACCAGCATGCCGAGATACATCGTGTTGAGGTAAGGCGCCGTATTAAGGATGAACTTGCCCTTATACTTTTGTGTCACTTTGCCCGACTTGGTCAGGATATCATCGCGGTAGCTGCCGTCAATATCGTTCAGGAAATCGATCTTGCCGGTCACAAATTCCATAAAGGCGGTTTGCTTATCGCCGATGAACGTAGCACGTATGGCATCGAGATGGGGCAGGGGACTGCCGTCCTTATCTTTTTCCCAGTATTTTTCATTTTTCAGGAACACCAGTACCTCGCCTTCTTTCCAGTATTTGAATTTGAACGGCCCGGTGCCGATGGGATGATTGCGGAAATCCTTACCGTAATGATCGGCTACTTCGTGCGGTATCACCGACGCGATCTGCGAGGTAAGCAGGGTGAGCAGCGGAGGAAAGGGCTCCTTTAATTGAATCCTGAAGGTGGTATCATTCAGCGCGATGAAAGCCTCTTTACCGACCACCTTATCGCTGAATATCCACGATCCGGAGGCCGCTATCTTTGGATCGAGCAGCCTGCCGAAG
>JAFDZL010000255.1 GCA_018266935.1 Bacteroidota bacterium
ATTAAAAAAGCAGATGGCTCAAAATTCGGCAAGACCGAAGGCGGCAATGTCTGGCTCGACCCGGGAAAAACGTCGCCGTATAAATTCTATCAGTTCTGGCTGAATACGACTGACGACGATGCTAAAGCGTACATCCGCATATTCACTTTGTTTGATATGGGAAAAATAGAAGCCATCGAAGCCGAACACGCCGCCGCCCCTCATTTGCGCGCATTGCAAAAGGCGCTGGCCATGGACATTACTATTCGCACCCATGGCGAGGCGGAGTATCAAAAAGCGATCAAATCTTCAGAGTTTTTATTCGGTAACACGGGCATCGAGTTCTTGTATCAGTTGAATGACGCGGAAGTACTGGACCTGTTTGAAGGCGTTCCGAACTATAGCGTGTCGAAAGAAGAATTGCAGGCGGGCGTAAATGTTACCGACCTTTTAGCCGCTAAGACAGCGGTTTTTCCGTCAAAAGGCGAAGCCAAAAAAATGATCCAGGGCGGAGGTGTGGCGATTAACAAAAATAAAGTGAATTCTGAAAATGATGTTTACGATGCCAGCCATCTTATCAACGGCAAATTCATCGTCGCCCAAAAAGGGAAGAAAAATTACTTTTTGATCATAGCTGAATAACATTAACAGCTTACTAATATTTCGCGCGGTTATATTTCCCCGTTAACCTAATTTTAATATTGCATAATCGGCTAAAAATTAGGCAATTGTATTTTTATTATATCGCTTTGTAGCTTATTGCTGCAATAAATGGCGGACATGATATTATGTTTCTGTAGCTTTATTGTATGATGCGAAAATCATTGCTTTATATTTTTATTTTTTGCTTAGCCGGAACTTCGTTTGCCAATGCCGAATCTTTTAAAAGCGACAGCCTTCAAGCCATACTAAAAAATAAAAGCGATGCTGTCGCTCAAAAGCGGGACCTGATACTCTACCTGCGGTATGCATTCGGCGATATGCCTGAAAAGGACCTGGATGCAGCCAGGGACCAGTCCGTTCAACTTTTGCGGTCGTTCCGTGAGGATGATAGCGAAGGGCTGATACACTTCATAGATGCTATCTGCCAGGTGCGCAGGAAGCATTACCCCGAAGCTCAAAATTTGTTGCTTAAAGCTGTTGAGCAAGCCAACCAGCACGATGATCATTACCTGCTCTACGCATGTTTTACGCACCTCGCTTTTTTACGCACCGACGAGGGTAATGTCATCGCTGCCATATCAAGTTTCCGGGCGGCAAAAAAGGAGGCCACGATAGTTGACGACGCTTATTTGCAGGTGGTAATAGACATCAACCTGTCAGATATTTATTACAGGAACGCCATGTTCAACCAGGCCAAATTTTATTTGAATGAGGCGCAGGTGCTGTTGATTTCACATCACATCGAAAATCAGCGGATGGAAAACGGTATCAATTACAACAAAGCCGAGGTCTATTTCAGAACACAAAATATAGATTCGCTAAAAAAATACAATCAATTGCTGCGCCAGGCGAAAAAGGGCAGCTTTGGATTATACACATTTCAAAAACGGACGGACTATTATGTAACCCTATTAGCGCGAAACTACGCGCAGGTTATACAAATCATCAACGCGTTGGCAAAGGACAGTTTGTACGAATTTAAACCCGTTGACGGTGAACGCCTCGCAAACGCATATTTCGGAGCAGGTGTGCTTGATTCGGCGAAGGCTGTGGTCGTCGGACTGATAAAGACCGCCGGGGAACAGAGCCACACGGAACGAAATCTGCGTTATTATAAACTTTTAGGCGATATCGAAGAAAAAAAAGGTGATTATAAAAATGCCTCTGAGGCCTACGACGCTGCGTTGGCACAAACATGGGAGCAACTCAGCCGCCTGATCAACGTCGGGTCGGTTTCATCCCAAATACAAATTGACCAGGTACAAAACTCCTATGCACTCAGAACGGAGACTTTTAAACGCGAAAGACTTTGGCTGATATTCATTATCACAGCAATTACGCTATTTATCATTATTGTTGCTTTGCTGTATTACAATGTGCGCCGCAAAAAATATTATGAAAAGCTATTATTCGAGTCGGAAAAGAACGAGATCGCTTTTATCAATTCGCACGAAGTGCGCAGGCATGCTTCTAATATTATGGGCATCGTGCAAGTGATACACCAGGCTGAAAACAAGTACGAGAACTTTATAGAGTCGGAAGAACATCTAATTAATGAGTTGAACAGCCTTGATAAGGCGATCAGGGATATATCAAATAAACTAAGCGGTTAAACCCGGTTTACGCCACCGAAACGACCTCCCTTACCGCTATACACCGGCGCCCGGACGACAAAAGTTTTTTTATAGAATTTATTTGCAACTACGACATTTTGTATTTACATTTGGATAAATGTCGCATAAGGACAAGCAAAATATGGTAAATTATGTAAGCGAGCCAATTGCAGTTTACGCTGTTCAAAGTAAGGGAAGCCTGTTTAATAGTCTTTTTGGCGCGGGGCACTCCGTTGCTACTACTGATTTGGATATGCTGCAGTTAACCCGCAATGGTTTGCCCAAGCGGCTGCTTCTTTCCCTGGCCAAAAAGCTGTCTCTTACCATACAAGAGTTTGCTGATATCATGCATCTTTCCGAACGCACTTTACAGCGCTATGATGACGATGCCATTGTCAAAACTGAGTATGCTGAAAAGGCCGTTGAGCTCGCGCGTTTATATACCCGGGGCGAAGAAGTTTTTGGCTCGCTTGACAAATTTAAAACCTGGATGAAAACGCCGCTGCATGTTTTTAAAGGAGAAACGCCGGTATCTCTTTTAGATACTTCGTTGGGCTTTGACATGGTCTTTCGTGAGCTTGGCCGTATTGAACACGGTATTTTCGCCTGATGCTGCTTTACCGGATAACCAATGCGAAATATGCCGGCGATTTGAGCGGTAATGGAGCACGGTATTTTGGAGGCAGATGGAACAGTATAGGCCAGCCGATGCTTTACCTGGCTTCATCGCGGTCACTGGCCATATTGGAATCATTGGCGCATATCGTGCCTACAAATGTTCCAAACGATTATCTATTACTCACCATCGATGCTCCGGATGATTACATCGCCGTCAGCGCAGACCTGCTTCCGGACAAATGGAATGAATACCCTGAATCAAATATTACTAAACAAATAGGGAATGCCTTTTTACAAAGAAATGAATATTTGTTGCTTAAGGTGCCTTCGGCGCTTGTGCCCGAAGAGTTTAATTACCTGATGAATCCTTTACATTCAAAGGCCGATCGAGTAAAGGTCATAAATCGGGCGACGTATCGTTTTGACGACAGGCTTTTATAGGTCGCTCAGTAATTCGAGTTTTTTCGTGTTGTATTCGTCCTGTGAGATCAAACCCTGGTCGAATAACATTCGCAATTTTTTGAGCTTCTCAGTCAACTCGTCTTTTGGCTCTTCATGAACTACAAGCGGTATGGCCTGGTGTGCGGCGGTTGCTGTTTCGGGTTGGGGAGCCGTTGCGGCGGGCTGAGCTTCGTGTTCAAAATTGAAAGACCCGGACTCAGCGCGTTTTTCTTCCAGATCGCGCTGCCGGCGTGCTTCGCGATCTTCTTCCTTACGTTCCTGGGCGTATTGGTAGAGCTTGCGGGCCTGAACTTTCGGAAGGTAATCCACACCCATTTCGGCCTGGTTAACAGTTTTCACCATAAATACCGCTCCGATGATCTCCTCCTTGATAGATACATCTACGACATCCTTCCACACAAAATCGATAAACTTGATGGACAGGCCCAGGTTGGCCGGGGTGAAAAATAGCACCCGTTTATTGGTCAGCGCAACACACTCAGGCAGTATGTTTACCAAAGGCTTTTTTTGCGTGGCGATATAAATGATCTCTTCACCGGTGGTGAGCAGATCGGTTAAACGGGAATATACTTTTTCGACCGCTTTCGGATCTTGCTGGTCGTTCAGAAATTTGTCCATCATAGCTTTATCAATGTCATTACAAAATTAGGAATAAAATGTTAGTTGCAAGTTAAATTAAGCTATAAGGAGGTTACAACCGCGGATATCGGAGTTGTCAAAACGACCCAGGACTTCGAAAGAGCCATCAGCGTAGATGCGCCCCAAATCCTGTGTTGCGATGAAGGAGCATGAATTGATATTGGCCAGGTCGATCACATTAATACCTCCCGTCTGGCTGCCTCGAAGATTGCTCATCGGGTCATTGGTATCGCGGGTAATCACGCGCATCCACGGCGGACAGTTAAACAGGCCTTCGCCTTTAGAGTAGGCCTGTGAAAGTAGTTCGGTCATGCCGTATTCCGAATGGATCGCATCCACCCCAAAACCTTCGCATAGGGTTTCGTGCAACGCTTCCCGGATCATTTCTTTACGTCGTCCTTTCATACCTCCTGTTTCCATCACAATAAGGTCGGGGAAGTTAAATTGATATTGTTCAACAAAATCAAGCAGGGCAAAGGTAACCCCGATAAGCAGGGTGGGCTTGTCGGCTTGCTGCTGCTTTTTGAGCTGCTGAAACAAATCTTCGTGGTTGGAGAGATAGAAGCCGCTATTCGGGTTTTCGGAATGTTTCACCAGGTCCTCGGCCATGTAGATGAGCGACGATCCTTCGCGTTCCAGGTAGGAGGGTAGCAAAGCCAGGACACAATAGTTTTTGACGTCGCCATAAAATATCCCGAATGACCCGCGGAAGCTTTCCTCGTACCAACCTACATCGGTCACCAAGTGCTTGCTGTTGATCATTCCGGTAGTGCCTGAACTGGTAAAAACAGCCTCAACAGGAGCGGAACTACTTAAAACCTCATGTGTTTTAAAAAAACTGATCGGCAGGAATGGGATCTCTTCAACCGACTTAACCTTGGCCGGATTAACATCCAGGTTGGTAATAAATTCCTTATAGACAGCACAATTTTCAGCCTGGAAGCGGAAAACCTGCAAAGCCGCATCTGTGAACTGCTGTTGGCTATTTATCAAAAATATCTGCTCTTTACCCGGTCTATTCACCCAGCAAATATAGTGAAAGCCATTTGAGCAAGTTCCGGGTTTTATAGCGCTGCCGATCGCCGGATATTTGGATATCGATATTTGAAACTATGAGCAATTTTAAAATCGTTCCGCTGTCAAAGGATTATGTACAGCGGATACGCGAGACAAAAAAAGATGATTTCGGGCATGACGTGATCGAACAGGTAGCAACCGGCTCAGGCCCATGCCGCATATCGCTGAAGCCTTTTGTTAAAGGTGTTGACACGCGTTTGCTTTTTACGCACAGCCCGTTTGCGATCGACAATGCCTACAATCAACCCGGGCCTGTACTTATCAACGCAGCAGATGTGGAAGAGTACAGCGATGTTTATCGGTTCCCGCCCGAAATTAAAGCCAACAAGAAGAGTTTTCCATTATCGCTCATTGGCTATAACAATGATCAGATGATGGTTTTTACCCAGATGGTAGGCGATAATGATGTGGATGAGATGATCACCGAAATATTTGAACAGCACCCTGAGGTTGATTACCTGCATGCTCGAAATTCGCAGGCATGCTGTTATATCTGCCGCATCGAACGTCTGAATTAACTGAAACTTTTTGGCTTTTTCGTGGTTTTTAGGGCAAACATCCTATTGAAAAACTATGAAAACGTTAAAATTTTTGTGGATGCCCTTGGTAATGACGATGTTATTGGCATTCACATCATTCAGGGACGAGAGCAAGGAAACAGAAAGGCTGCATGAGGCCGCCAACGTGCTGAAGGAATTCGACAAAATGAAGGAAAGTATCCCGCACGACCTGATATCCGAGTACAAGGGAATTGTCATCATCCCGAGTATGATCAATGCAGGCATCGGCATAGGAGGTAAGCGGGGGAAGGGTGTAGCCATTGTAAAACTGGACGATGGTTCCTGGAGCGACCCGGTGTTCGTTACGCTTACCGGCGGCAGCATCGGTCCGCAGATCGGTGTGCAGGCCGTCGACCTTGTGCTGGTGTTCCGGCATAAAGGTGCGCTTACGAAGGTTAAGAATGGCGATGTAACCATCGGCGGGGATATTTCCGCAGCTGCGGGCCCTGTCGGGCGAAGCACTTCAGCCAACACTGATTATCAGTTTAGAGCAGAGGTTTATTCGTATTCGCGCAGCAGGGGCCTGTTTGCAGGCATCAGCCTGAATGGTACCAGCCTGGCGATCGATAAGGCGGCCAATCGAGCATATTACGGCGATAACATGAGCGCGCAGGATATCTTCAATGATTCGAAAAGCACCGCCAAAGCGGTAACTGATCTAAAGAATACATTGGCAACGCTGGACTAAAAATCAAACAAAACTAACAAGATGAAAAGCGCCTCGTTGCGCTTTTTTATTTTTTATAGGCTTTTCGAATAAGCGCCCCGGACAAGGCCGCCATACCGCCAACCAAACCGCCGATGAAACTGGCCGCGATCAACAGTGTTATCCAGTTGGGCAGTTGCATCAGGTGGGCGACACGGGTGGCTAGTATGTTGTCATTAGGCTCGCTTTTCAGCAAAGCAAGTATAGCCCATGCAACAAAAATTGCAAGAAACCCTGCCAGGAACGCCCCGCCAGGCTTTTTGCCTATGGCAAGTCCTGCAAAAAAAGCGATAACCGCAACAAACCACCATGGCAGAAAGTAACTGCAAATGAACGATAGGATGAGTATGATGAGAAATAACATGTTACTTGCTGCTTAAGGTTAAAGTCAATTTTATCCTATCAGATTTTTCGTCAGGCGAGGTCAGGAAAAGCAATTCGTTCAACTTGCCGTCTTTCCAGGTTTCGAACATATCGTCGTAATAGTAACTGCCGGGATTGCCCGATTCGCCTCCGGGGAAAACCCCGTAGCCTTTTACCTGCGGCCCCATTTGCACCACCATGCGCCAGGATGGCCCGTTTCCGCCTTTCAGGGCATCAATTACAGCGCCGGTACCCCCGGCTGAAAAATGACCTGTACCGAAGCCGGGGAGGTTGGCCAAATGGTTAATGTGCGAATCTTTTACGTCGCCCCATTGCCATTTCTTGCCGGCGTTTCCATATTGTTTTACCATTTCGTTTACTGATTGTGTAAAAGCTATAGTCACAATATCGGTGCAAGTTTCTTTAGCCGGGGTTTTCGCTATATCGAACCATTTAGAATCAGGTTCGGTCAGCAGCAGCTTTTCGGTGCGGTCGAATGATGGTTTGTTCAGCAGGATATTTTCCCCGTCAAACTCATCCCATACAAGGTCGTAAAACTTTAGCCACCAGGCGTTAAAAACGCTGGCGCCTTCGGAATCAGCATCAAAATGCAAATTCCAATTTTTGACCAGGCTGAGTGCTTCGGTTTGTGTTTGGTTGAGTTTGGAGGCATTGAGATATTTCAGCAATGCGGGCAATATATCATGAGCGCGCATGCTATAATCATCCATTTGCATTAGCCGCATGGTGTCCACTGTAGCGTTTTTCATATTGGTCAGCAGGTCGCTGATCCTTTTGCCGCGGTCATAAAGCTCGAATTGCCAGTTGATATAGTAAGGATAGGTGAGATCGGCCGGCGATTCGTTAGCCGACCGGACAAAACCCTGCGGCGGGTTCTTTACGGTCGGATTCTCGTTGTAAGGTATCCACCCGTGCCAGTCGTCGGCCGTGTCGCTGCCATCCAGGACAAATTTGCCCTGGTCGCGGTATTTGAGCGGAAACTTACCGTTCGGCGTGATGGCAATATCATTGTCTTTGTCCGCGAAAATGAAGTTTTGCGCGGGCGCGGTGAAATAAGTAAGCGCTTTCCGGTAATCATCATAATTCTTGCCGCGGTTCAGTAAATAAAAGCTTTTAAACTCGTCTGATCCGTCGTGTGCGATCCAGCGCAATGCAACGCCGACCGGTATATCTTTGCGCCCGCCTTTCGGCTTTTGTACGATGTTGTCGTAAACAACCGGCCCGTGGTGCGTATATATTACCGTATCGATCAGCGGCTTTTGCCCCTTTATATTGATAACCTCCACCTTTTTGGTCGTTTTGTTCCAGTGATTGTTATACCAATATTCGTTTTTGCCGTTGTCTTTAAATTTAACCTGGTACCAATCCATCACATCGGCGTCCACATTGGTTACACCCCAGCTGATATTTTGGTTATAACCGATAACCACACCGGGTGCGCCGGGCAGCGAAGCGCCGTAAACATTTACCGTAGGCGACGTCATTTGCACCTGGTACCAAATGGACGGGAATGTGAGGTTCAAATGCGGGTCGTTGGCCAGTATAGGATACCCGTTGGCCGATTTACTGCCGGCTATTGCCCAGTTATTGCTGCCTACGCCTGGTTCAATTTCCTTGTCTTTGATCTTGTCTGTCATGCGGGCGATAAATTCAGCCGACGGTTTGGGTACCAATAAAGGTTTAAAATCCCATTTGGTACCGACCGGGACGATCGGGTCCTCATGAAAGGGGTAGTCGGGGAACAGATCATTCACGGTTGCTGCGCCGAAAACCTTCAGATCGTTGGTCATCGAAAAATCTTTAGAATCGCCGGCCAAAGTTTCGGACATATTCTTTAACAGGTAAACGCAATCGATCGGACTCCATTCCTGGGGCGCATAATCGAGCAATTTAAATTCGATCGGATATTCTTTCGGCTTAAGCTGATGGATATAACTATTTACGCCCTCGGTATAAGCTTCGATCATCATCCGGCTTTCAGGGTCGTTCATCATCGTCTTAAGGGAATTCTCAGCACCATAGGTCATGCCCATGCGGCGGTGGTATCGGTCCACATCCAGGGCCTTGGGGCCCACCACTTCCGATAGGGTTCCTGCTGCGTTCCGGGTTTGTATGTCCATTTGCCACAGGCGGTCCCTGGCCGTCAGGTAACCCTGTACGAGATACAGATCATGATCATTTTCTGCAAAAATGTGCGGAATGCGGTGCTCGTCAAACTTGACGGTCACTTTGCCCTGTAAGCCTTCTATCTTGAGGTCTTCTGTCGAAGAGGCATTTTTACTCTCGGCATTCTGCCAAAAGCCGGTACCGGGATTAAGGAATTCGCCAAATCTCGGAAAATCGCCGAATTTGGCCTCGAGCGCCCAAATGAGCAGTAAAGTAATTGCGGTTGAAAGAAAAGCACGAAATTTCATCAGGCTGTATTGGTTCAGCCAAGATAGAGAAAAAGTGTTAGACGGAAACAGAAATTATTGCTGCATTAACGCGTACGGATAACGAGTTTGAACCTGTTTACGCCGAACGAGCCGGTATCAGCTTTTATGATATTGAATGCGTAGCTTTTGTTATAACGTAATTCAACCGAGTCTTTTTTGAAACCATCCATAAGCCACAGGTCGTAAGCCTGGGGAATAGATTGGATGGCTTTCATGTTCAAGGTGTATAACCCGTCGGATTGAGCGTTTACAGCTAAACGTATCTTGACGCCTTTTTGGGTGAGGGGCAAAGTATAGATCGCCAGGGGAATATTGTTGCTTGAAAAGCTGGATAAGCTCACTTTGCCAAAGCCCATCAGTGTAGGGGCGTCTTTGCCCGGCGTATAAACCGGTTGAGAATTTGGATCGAAATTGAGCAAAATATTATCGCAATTGATGGAATCCAGCGCAAGCTGCAGCCTTATTATACCTTTCACGTTATTCAGTGAATCGTCGGCAGGGGTGGCGTTGGTTGTTCCTTTGCTGTCACCGCTATTGCCGGTTGATATTTGCTGGGAGGTACTTCCCGAAGTATTATCAGGTTTAATAATATTTTTTTTGCACGAAACGAATGCTACGGCTATCAACAAGACCAGTGCTCCTATTAACTTTTTCATATATCCCTCTGAGTCAAATTGTTTCTTAAAAACAACCTTTTATACGGGGGGACTTGAAATAGGTTTTGTGATTTTATAGACACGGAATCGACAGGATATGCCTGGATTACCGTGCTGCGAGCATATTACAGGTATTACTCATAACAATAATAAAATCAGTTAATTATTATGAAAATATTTGTCGCTACGATAGTATAGATGCGGTTTTTACGCAATTTATCTTTTTGACAATTTTTCCCTGAAACCGGAAGGTTTTTCAGCCACAGGCTGGTTGGAAACTGTATTGAAATTCGAAGAGGCTTTAGAACCCGCGCACACAGCGAACCCAGGTCAACGTAAGCGGATAACTAGTTTGAACCTGTTTGCACCAAATGAGCCGGTATCGGCCTTGATAACATTGAAAGAATAGGTGGGATTGTACCGAAGTTCAAGCGAGTCCTTTGCGAAACTGTCCTTTAACCACAGATCATAGGGCAGAGGTATGGATTGAAGCGCCTTAAGATTCAGCGAGTAAAGGCCATCAGATTGCGCATCAACGCGCAGTCCGATTTTGGCGCCGGGTTGTTTTAACGGCATTGTGTAAGCTGATAACGACACATTATCGCTCGAAAGCCAGGACAGGTTTATCCTGCCGGAATTCTGCTGCGCCAGGACATCTACGCCCGGTGTATATATTGTTTGTGAATTCGGATCGAAAGTTAGCCGCAGCTCCTGCGTATTAACGGAATCTATGACAAGCTGCAATACCACCGAGCCTTTCACATTATTGAGTGAATCGGTGGAAGGTTTCGGTGTCCCGGGATTATTGTTCTGAGCCCTTTGCCTGGTGGTGCCGATAGGATCGGTGCCGGGGTCGCCGGTAAATTTTGCGCACGAAAAGAATGCTACTGCGATCACCAGCAATGTTCCGACTAGTTTCTTCATATCCCCGTAATTAATTCGTTTTAAAACAGTCTTTTGTACGGGATTATTCAAAATAGGGTTATACGGTTGTAATCACACCGCATGGACCAAAAAGCGTATTTCAGTTAAGCCGCGCAATATTTGATTGCATTTTTACGCCAGGAGTATAATAAGTTAATTATTATGACAATACTTGTCGCCCGGGTGCTAAGAAATATTTTTGCGCATTTTATCTTTTCAGCCATTTCTTCTTGAATGCTGAAGGGTTTTCACCAACGATATTATTGAATAACTTATTGAAGTAGGATAAGCTTTCGAAACCAACATTGTAGCAAGCTTCGGTGATGTTCTTGTCCTGCATCAGCAGGTTTTTAGCCATATCGACACGGTATTGGTTCACAAAATCGGTAAATGTCATATTGGTTTGACGCTTGAAATAGCGGCAAAAGGCAGGAGTGGTCAGGTGTACTTTTTCGGCCACCACATTCACGTCCGGTTTCCGGTTATAATTGGCGCCGATATATTCGTAGATAGCGCCCATGCGTATCTTGTCTTTCAGAACAAAAGGCAAACTCATATGATCGTTATTCAGGATGGCATATTCGGTTGAATTAGCTAATAGCTGGAAAATATCCATCAGCGCTATCAGTTGGGCGAAGGAAGGCAGCGACTGTAATTGCTTTAACCGTTCGCCGGCCAATGCTCTTGTCTCGCCATGAAAAGCGACGCCAAAGGGTGCTTTTTTGAATAACCGGCTGATGGCCGAAAACTCAGGCGCTGTACCGATAGCCGTCCCCATAAAATCTTCACGCAGTTGGACAACTACCTGGTGATAATCGCTGCGCAGGCGGTAATCGAAATTGAGATGCGGGATATTGCTGCCGATAAATACCAGGTCGCTTTGAGTATAACCGGAAATATGCGATCCTACGTGACGGATGCCGGCGTCGGCCTCGACATACACCAGTTCGATCTCGGGATGGTAATGCCAAAGAAAAGTGTTGCGCAGCCGGGGTGAGAAAAGCTTGAACGACTTCCCTGGCTCAAATTCGACTTTCTCTAATTGTATTTCTTTCATTGCGCAATTGATAGGAGTAAAGTTAATAAATAAGTCAATGCAGAGCAAATTTTGGTCATTCGACAGAATAATTGGCATGGATTACCACGGTATCTTTGTTTATAAATCAATTGAAAACCATGAATACTGAAAATCAAACGATGGCTACTATGGCCATGACCATGAGCCCTGAAAATGCGCATAAAGAGATACCCGGCAATCCTTCAACCGCCAAATCAAGCCAGTTGAAATTGAACGACCGCAGCAATGGCGAACCGCTGCGTGTTTTGAGTGAAGACGATTGGAAGTTTTGGGTGGAAAACGGCTATGTGGTCGTTAAGAACGCAG
This sequence comes from Bacteroidota bacterium, assembly GCA_018266935.1. GTDB lineage: Bacteria > Bacteroidota > Bacteroidia > Sphingobacteriales > Sphingobacteriaceae > Mucilaginibacter. The sequence continues at coordinate 12,101 of JAFDZL010000255.1, forward strand.
TCCCGAAGGAACAGGCCAAACGCCTGGCCGATTACCTGTGGCAATACGAGGACAAAGATCCTGACGATATTGAAAGCTGGTACAAACGCCCTAATGCACAGATGCAGATGACCGAACTAAACAATACAGGCATGGTGGAGATATACAATCAGCAGTATATGTGGGATAACCGGCAATATCCCCGCATACACCAGGCATTTGCGGATGTTTGGGGAACCGAAAAACTGTGGGTGACGATAGACAGGGCCAACCTTAACTTTCCGCTGCGGCCTGGTTTTGAGTATAAAGGATTTATTCACTGGGACTACGATCCGGAAACCAAACCGCAGAACGTGCAGGGTGTTTTGGCTTTGGCCGACCAGACCGACGAGAACATGGGGTGCTTCCAGTGCGTGCCGGAATTGTACCGAACTTATGATACCTGGAAATTAACCCAGCCTGCCGACCGCGACCATTATAAACCCGATACAACAGGATTTAAAATAGAAAAAGTGAAATTGGAGGCTGGCGACCTGCTGATCTTCAACAGCCTGGAACCGCATGGCATACGCGCCAATACCAGCGGTAACAAGGTTCGGATTGCGCAGTACATCGCCATGATGCCTGCACAGGAAGAAAACGAGGAGTTGCGTCAATGGCGCATCAATAGCTGGCAGAGCCGCGAAGCGATGCAGGGCTATGCCTTTCCCGGCGACCCGCTGGAACGGGAAAAGAAAAACCCGGTTGCTGAATTATCGCCGCTTGGGAGAAAACTTCTCGGGTTAGATAAATGGTGAAGGCTGTCTCCGTGTCCTCTGTGAAAGTCTCCGTGCCCTCTGTGGTTAAAAAGTATGCTATAATTAACCACAGAGAACACAAAGGAGGCACAGAGTTCGCAGAGATCAATTTTGGTGAAGACTCAATCGGTTGCCATCCGGGTCGGTGACCGCGGCGAACCTGCCCCAGGGCGTTTGATCTATCTTGCCGACGATAATACCCTGCGCGATCAGTTCTTCGATGTCTTTGTCTAAATTGTCCGTGTTGATAACAAAACCGTTGATACAGCCGGGCTGCATATTAGGGAACCAGGTAACCAGCGTAATGGATACTTTTTCCTGCCCTGGCAGCGCAAGCTGCACCCACTTGTGTGTATCGAAAGGCGCTTCGACCACTAGTTTAAAGCCCAGTTTCAGATAAAACTCTTTAGCTGCCTGCTGGTCGGTTACAGGGATAGAGATAATGGAGATTGATTTCATGGTTGTTAAAAAGTTTCTGCTAAATTAGCATTCAAAAATGGGAAGAACCGAACCTATCAATCCTGCCCGAAAGGTAAATCTGCTGCTGAAGATTTGGCTTTATCCAAATGTTTCCACGTTTAAAATAATTAAGTCAATACCACGTATATCAAACTACAGACAGAATTACAATGCACTCAGGTTTACGTTTTTTCTTATTGTCGCTTCCGAAATGTTCGTCCTTGAAAGAATACGCGGTAAATACATGAATGATGAGAACTATCTGCGTATTCTTTTCTTGCTGATGTTAATTCATGGCTTGCCCGAAATCATTTTAAGAAAAAAGACTGTTGAAATGGGCTCTAATTACTATGTTCATTACAATAAGTTCTTGTTATTTGTATTCGGTGGCTTTCTTCTCACTGGGTTAGTAGCGGGCTTGTTAAATTTCAACGATCAAATCGGCCATGTGAAATAATTTTTTGACAAGCTATCTGACTCTGATCTCCGACCTCCGACATCTTCCCCCAAACATTTTCACATTTTCCTGCAACAAATCAATTTTATTATAAATTTGGAACGCGGTAACCGATCATTTTGCCGGCTCCCGCCCAATTGTTTTTCCTGGATAACCTGGTATGAGAAAATCACTGTTATTAACTACCTGCTGCTTCCTTGTAGCGCTTTGTGCTTCGGCTCAAATTCCTGCCCTGGAACGCGTAGAACCCATGTTTTGGTGGACAGGCATGCACAATCCCGACCTTCAGCTCATCGTTCACGGCAAGGATATTTCGGCCCGGAAAGTGGAGCTAAGCTACCCTGGCGTGAAGCTGGTAGCGGTACACAAAGTCGAAAATCCTAATTACTTATTTGTCGATCTGCGCATTTTTTCGTCGGCAGTTCCGGGAACGTTCCCGATCAAATTCACCAAAGCGGGTGAAAAGGCGCTGACCTATCAGTATGAATTGAAGAAACGCAACCAATCGCCCGACCGCGCGCAGGGGGTAACCAACAAAGACCTGATCTATCTCATTATGCCCGACCGCTTTTCGAACGGCGACCCGAATAATGATTCGATTCCCGGTATGCGCGAACAGGGCATCAACCGGGCCAAAATGTTCAGTCGGCACGGAGGCGATCTGCAGGGCATTATGAATCACCTCGATTACCTGAAAGACCTGGGAGTAACAGCCATCTGGCTGACGCCCGCTGTTGAGAATGATGAGCCTTCAGCGTCGTACCATGGCTATGCCGTTACCGATCATTATAAGGTCGATCCCCGATATGGCAGCAACGAACTATACAAGAAATTTGTCGATAAATGCCATGCCATGGGCATGAAGGTGGTGATGGACCTGGTGCACAACCATGCCGGTACTGAAGGCTACACCATACAGGACATGCCGATGAAAAGCTGGGTACATCAATGGCCGAAATACACCAAATCGAACTTTCGCGATGCTGCGGTAATGGATCCGCACGCATCGCCGGCTGATCGCAAGCAAATGCTGGACGGCTGGTTCGACCACCGCATGGCCGATCTGAACGAGAACAATCCTTATCTTCAGCGCTTCCGTACCCAAAACCATATCTTGTGGGTGGAATACGCGGGCGTCGACGGTTTTAGGCTGGACACCTATCCTTACAACGACCCGGTTTACATGTCGCAATGGGCGCAGGATGTGAGGGCTGAATTCCCGCACCTGTCGATCTTCGGCGAAACACTGGTCTGGTCGGCGGCTAACCAGGCTTTCTTCACCGAAGGTAATACCGTTAACCGTGGTTTAGACACCCATTTGCCCGGCGTTACCGATGGCGTTTGGAAGGAAGCCGTTTATGATGCTCTAAACGCCAAAGAAGGCTGGACCGAGGGTGTCAACCGCCTGTATTCGGTAATGGCGCAGGACTTTTTGTATAAAGACCCGACCCGCAACGTTATATTCCTGGACAACCACGATATGAGCCGCATTTTGTCGGTTGTTGGCGAGGATATCACCAAATTCAAATCGGCGTTTGCCATGCTGATGACCATGCGCGGGGTTCCGCAGATGTACTACGGAGACGAGATACTGATGAAGAACTTTTCGAACCCTGACGGCCTGGTGCGCGAGGATTTCCCCGGAGGCTGGCCCGGCGATAAGGACAACAAGTTTGTGGCATCGGGCAGAACGGATAAGGAGAACGACGCTTTCAATTATATCCGCACATTGGCCAATTACCGCAAGAACACTACCGCCCTGCAAACAGGTAAATTGATGCAGTATATTCCGGAGCAGGGCGTATATGTTTACTTCAGGTACGATAAACAGAATACCGTTATGGTGGTTTATAACAGCAGGGAAAAAGAGCAAACCATCGCTACTGAGCGTTACAATGAAAGAATAAACGGGGCGCAAAAGGCAAAGAATGTGGTTACAGGAGATACGCTCGATCTGGCTCAACTGACTATTCCGGCAAAAGCGGCATTAGTTTTAGAATTAATACCGGCAAATGCCCATTAATGAATATATTTAAGGACTAAAAATCAGCAGTTTGTAGCTGAAAAATATGAATAAAATACTGGCGTGCATTTTTGACCTGGATGGGGTGATCGTGGATACTGCTGTTTACCATTACAGGGCCTGGAAAAGGCTGGCGAACGAACTGGGCTTCGATTTTACCGAGCACGATAACGAAAAGCTGAAGGGTGTGAGCCGCATGGCATCGCTCGACCTGATATTGGGATGGGGCGGCCTCGCCAAAACCCAGATGGAAAAGGAAGAACTTGCAGCCCGGAAGAATGCCTGGTATGTTGATATGATCAGCCAGATGACGCCGGCTGAAATATTGCCGGGTGCAAAAGAGTTTGTAGAGGCCTGCAAAAGCGCAGGTATAAAAACAGCCCTCGGCTCGGCGAGCAAAAATTCTGCGACCATACTCGAAAAGGTAGGCATCGATCATTTGTTCGATGTGGTGATCGATGGGAATAAAGTAAGCAAGCCCAAACCAGACCCTGAAGTATTTCTGAAGGGTGCTGAGGCGTTAGGGGTGCCGCCGGCAAATTGCGTCGTTTTTGAGGACGCCATAGCCGGCATTGAAGCTGCCATCAACGGCGGAATGCGATCGGTGGGTATTGGGTCACCCGATGTGTTGGGTAAAGCGAACCTGGTGGTGAGCGGTCTGGATAAAATTAATATTGAAAAATTAAAAGAGTTAGAAGCATCAGATGTAACCGCATAACAAACATCTGTACAGATTAAAGATCGATACGAATACATGAAGAACTATATACAAGCCGATGAGTGGAAAATAATAGAGGAAGGTTTTAAACCTGAATTAAACCTCATATCTGAGAGCATTTTCAGTTTGGGCAACGGCCGCATGGGCCAGCGCGCCAATTTCGAAGAGGCTTACAGCGGCGAAACATTGCCCGGCAATTATGTCGCCGGTGTTTACTATCCCGACAAGACCCGCGTGGGCTGGTGGAAAAACGGCTATCCCGAATATTTTGCCAAAGTGATCAATGCGGCCAACTGGATAGGTATCGATGTGGTTTTAGGCGACGAACAGCTCGACCTGGCGAAATGCGGGGTAAGTGAATTCCGCCGCGAACTGAACATGAAGGAGGGTTACCTGAAACGAACTTTCCGCGCAAAAACAGCTAAAGGCATTGAGGTGGAGGTTGAATCCATTCGTTTTTGCAGCATGGCCGATGACGAGACGGGTGCGATTCGGTATTCGATAACGCCTTTAAATTACTCAGGGCCGGTTACCCTTACGCCTTATGTAAATGGCGATGTTGTCAACAAAGATTCCAACTACGACGAGAAATTCTGGGACGAGGTAGAAAAAGAATGCTGGAACGATGGCGGTTATGTGCACTCGCGCACCAAGAAGACTGGTTTCGAAGTTGCAACAGGACAGCAGTTCACGATCAGCCAGGGTAACACTCCGGTTGATATAAAATCAACGCGCATTCAAAAAGATAAATACGTAGGCTGCGTGATCACTTTAAAGGCAGTTGAAGGCCAGCCGGTAACGGTTACTAAATTTGCCGCGAATATATCGTCCCAAAACTATCCTGCTGAAGCGCTGGCCGAAGTATTAAAAACTACGCTGAAAACTATTAGCGCGAAAGGTTTCGATACCATGCTGGCCGAGCAGGCAGCAGCCTGGGATAAAAAGTGGCAGCATAACGATATTATCATTGAAGGAGACGTTGCCGCGCAGCAAGGCATCCGCTTTAATATTTTTCAATTAAACCAAACCTATACCGGCGAAGACGACCGCTTAAATATTGGTCCGAAAGGCTTTACCGGTGAAAAGTACGGCGGTTCGACCTATTGGGATACCGAAGCCTACTGCGTGCCTTTTTATCTTGCCACCGCCGATCAGAAAGTAGGCCGCAACTTGGTGCTCTATCGTTACAAGCAATTGGGCAAAGCCATTGAAAACGCGCAGCTGCTTGGCTTTAAAGATGGTGCTGCGTTATACCCGATGGTGACGATGGACGGCACCGAATGCCACAACGAATGGGAGATCACTTTTGAAGAGATTCACCGCAACGGCGCAATCGCTCATGCGATATACGATTATGTTCGCTATACCGGCGACGAAAAATACCTCGCTGATTATGGCCTCGAGGTATTGATCGCTATCGCACGTTTCTGGGCGCAAAGGGTTAACTGGTCGGACGAACGTGGGAAATATGTAATCTTGGGTGTAACCGGTCCGAATGAATACGAAAATAATGTCAACAACAACTGGTACACCAATACCATAGCCGTTTGGTGCATGCAATATGCGATGGAGGTTGCCAGGAAAGTAAAGGCTGCAGAACCGGATAAGTACCAGGCTTTAGCGGGTAAGATCGACCTGGACGAGGCCAAAGAATTCGCCAAATTCCGCGACATCATTGAAAAGATGTACTATCCATATAACGAAAAGCTGG
>JAFDZL010000256.1 GCA_018266935.1 Bacteroidota bacterium
AAGACGCATCGGGCTTAAAGATCCTATCAATCAAGTTGTAACGATCGGTTTTCTCCATAACCCGGTAAGGATCATCGGCGTGGTAAAGGATGCGGTGATGGACTCGCCGTACAAACCTGTGGAACCGGCCTTTTTCTATCATAATCCGGGCGGGGGTATCCTCACCTATCGCCTGGCAAAGAACGCTGATCCGCATACCGCAATAGAAAAGATCGGCAAGGTTTTTGCAAAATATAGCCCGGTTTTTCCGTACGAATATAAATTTGTAGATGCCGAGTATGCCGCCAAATTTAACCTGGAGGAGCTTATCGGCAAACTGGCAGGCATATTCGCCTCGCTGGCTATAGTCATATCCTGCCTGGGCCTGTTCGGGCTTGCGGCTTATGTTGCCGAACAACGCACCAAAGAGATCGGTATCCGTAAAGTGCTGGGCGCATCCGTAGCGCAGGTTTGGACACTGCTGTCAAAGGACTTTGTGGTGCTGGTCGTCCTCAGTTGTGTGATCGCATCGCCGCTGGCGCTCTACTTCCTGGCGCATTGGCTCGAAAAGTATCCATACCATGTCAATATTGGTCCGGGAGTGTTTATCGCATCGGGCATTGCGGCCCTTATCATTACCTTATTCACCATCAGTTTTCAGGCCATCAAAGCGGCGCTGGCTAACCCGGTGAAGAGTTTAAGGAGCGAGTAATTATAAAAGTTCCTGAAGACCGCGCCTACACTAAGCCCGGCTTCAACCGTGAAAACAAAGCGAAGCCGGCCGAAAATGGTAAAAGGTGGTTTAAAGCGGTCAAAACGTGAAAATCAGCACAGAATGCCTGCTTTTTCCTGTAGATGCATTTGAACATTAACGCTTTTATTTTCAGCAGTTTAACGTTTTTGCGTTCACGAAATGGCCAGAGTTTGTCCAATTTCGGGGCTTAGTGTAAATAGTAAAATGGTACATATCAGGCTGTTTGTGGTCAAAGATGGTCGAAAGACGCGTGAGCGTGAACAGTTGTGTATCTTTCGGGCTAAGCTCTGTCACAACCTGGTAATTTGCACATCCGCACATCTGCATATCTGCACATTTCCCCCTATCTTTGCGCCACTCAATAATTATAACCTATGCTCAAAGGATTTTTTAACGTTCCCGTGCCGCAGAACGAGCCTGTATTGAATTACGGCCCCCGCAGCGTGGAACGCGCAGCGCTCAAAGCTGCCATCGAAGAGGCCCGCACCAAAAAGATCGATATCCCAATGTATATCGGCGGAAAAGAAGTTCGTTCGGGTAAAACCGGCGAAGTTCGTCCCCCGCACGATCACCAGCACGTACTGGCTACTTATCATGCAGGCGATGCGAGCCACGTAAAGGCTGCCATCGACGCGGCGTTAGCCGCAAAAGCTGCCTGGGAAGAGATGCCCTGGGAACACCGTGCAGCCATCTTTTTAAAGGCCGCCGAGCTACTGGCTGGTCCGTACCGCGCTAAAGTGAACGCGGCTACCATGCTGGGTCAATCGAAAAACGCTTTCCAGGCTGAGATCGATTCGGCTTGTGAATTGATCGACTTTTTGCGCTTCAATGTGCACTACATGACGGAAATCTATCAGCAGCAGCCTCCTATCTCTGGTAAAGGCGTTTGGAACCGTGTGGAGCAGCGCCCGCTGGAAGGTTTTGTGTTTGCGCTGACGCCGTTCAACTTTTCGGCTATAGCAGGTAACCTGCCGTCATCTGCAGCTATGATGGGCAACGTGGTGGTTTGGAAACCGGCCAATACGCAGATATATGCAGCTAATGTGATCATGCAGGTCTTCCGCGAAGCTGGGTTGCCGGATGGTGTGATCAACCTGGTGTACGTTGATGGTCCAACCGCCGGAAGCGTAATATTCGAGCACCCTGATTTTGCGGGTATCCACTTTACAGGTTCTACGGGTGTGTTCCAGAATATTTGGAAGACCATTGGCAACAATATCCATAAATATAAAACCTATCCGCGTATCGTCGGAGAAACCGGTGGCAAAGATTTCGTGCTGGTTCATCCAAGCGCCGACGTTGACGTGGCTAATATTGCGTTGATCCGCGGCGCATTCGAATACCAGGGACAAAAATGTTCTGCTGCTTCGAGGGCCTATATCCCGAAATCTCTATGGCCTGCCATCAAAGAAAGAATGCAGCGTGACGTCGCCTCATTCAAAATGGGGCCGGTTGAGGATTTTGAGAATTTCATTAATGCCGTTATCGACGAGAAATCATTCGATAAACTGGCGAAATATATTGATGCCGCGAAGAAAGATAGCAACGTGGAAGTGATCACGGGGGGCAATTACGATAAAAGCAAAGGCTGGTTCATCGAACCAACCGTTCTGCGCGTGAACGATCCTTATTACGTAACTATGTGCGAAGAGCTGTTCGGGCCGGTATTAACTCTTTATGTTTACGACGACAAGGATTTCGATAAGATAGTTGACATCGTCGATAAAACTTCGATCTATGCTTTAACCGGCGCCATTATCGCGCAGGACCGGAGCGCCATTGCCGATATGAGTCACCGTTTGCGCAATGCCGCGGGCAATTTCTATATCAATGACAAACCTACGGGAGCCGTAGTCGGACAACAACCCTTTGGCGGTGCAAGAGGTTCGGGCACGAACGATAAAGCCGGTTCGATGATCAACCTGCTGCGCTGGGTGTCGCCTCGGACGATCAAGGAGACATTCGACCCGCCGAAAGATTACCGGTATCCGTTTATGGCGAAAGAACTCTAATTAGAGTCAAGAATCAAGAGCCAAGAATCAAGACAAAATTAATCTTGGTTCTTGGCTCTTTGCTCTTGGTTCTATTTGAATTTGAATACCTTATCCAGCTTACTCGTATTGCTGGCGCTCACTTTCATATCGGTGATCACGCCGGTAGCCAGGCTATATACCCATCCGTGAACGCTCAGTTCCTGCCCGTTTTTCCAGGCATTCTGGACAATTGAGGTTTTACACAGATTACTCACGTTTTCAACCACGTTCAGTTCTACTAAACGCGCAGCGCGCTGCTTTTCGTCGGTTATAGCATCCAGCTCTTCTTCGTGAATACGGTAAATATCTTTGATATGCCGCAGCCAGTTATCGATCAGGCCGAATTGCTGGTCGCTCATAGCCGCCAGCACCCCTCCGCATCCGTAGTGGCCGGTTACGATCACGTGGCGAACGTGCAGTACGTTCACGGCGTAGTCCAGCACCGAAAGCATATTCATATCGGTGTGAATCACCATGTTAGCTATGTTACGG
>JAFDZL010000257.1 GCA_018266935.1 Bacteroidota bacterium
AGGCGTGTCCGAACTGCACGGCACCGAACACCGTATGCTGCCGGATATGATCGAGATCGGCTCGTTCATCGGGCTGGCCGCGATGACGGGGTCCGAGGTCACCATCAAAAATGTGCATTACGACGAGCTGGGCATGATACCCGACGTTTTCCGGAAGCTCGGTATCCAATTGGAGCGCCGCGGCGACGATATCTATATTCCGGCTCAGCAGCATTACGAGATCGAAACCTTTATCGACGGCGCTATCATGACCATCGCCGATGCGCCCTGGCCGGGCTTCACTCCCGACCTGATCAGCATTGTGCTCGTGGTAGCTATACAGGCCAAGGGTTCGGTACTGATCCACCAGAAGATGTTTGAGAGCCGCCTGTTCTTCGTGGATAAGCTGCTGGACATGGGCGCGCAGATCATTCTTTGCGACCCGCATAGGGCAACCGTTATCGGCCTGGATAAACAGGTTCAGTTACGCGGCATTTCCATGACATCGCCGGATATACGCGCCGGCGTAGCCTTGCTGATAGCAGCGCTGTCGGCCCAGGGCAAATCGACCATCTACAACATCGAACAAATAGAACGCGGTTACCAGCACATAGACGACCGTTTAAGGGCACTGGGAGCGAATATTAGAAGGGTGTAGTTTGAGTCCGAAAGTCGGTAAGTCCGCATAAGTCCGAAAGAAAGTTTGTGCGGACTTTTTTGCTTTCTGCTGAAATTCATACTTTTATAAAAACCCTTTCAAGTGCACAATGGTCAAAATAACACCGCAAGTAATTCCCGCTTTATCCTGATTTTCGTTGCCATAAAAATCGCGCTCAACCTGCTGGCGATGCCCCATTTCGGTTTTCAGCGCGATGAGTTATTGCACCTCGCGTTGGGCGATCATTTGGGCTGGGGATTTAAGGAAGTCCCGCCGTTCATTGCCCTGCTTGCTAAAATCTCGACCACGGTCTTCGGCGACTCGGTTTTTGCTACGCGGATATTCAGCACTATTTTCAGCGGGATTCTCGTCTGGCTTACCGGCAGGGTGGTCGTTGAGTTTGGCGGGAGCAAGTTTGCTATCGCCGTCGCCTGCATGGCACTCCTCTTTTCGCCGGCGTTCATGGCGAGCGGCTATCTCTTTCAACCGGTTATTTTCGACCAGGTGTGGTGGGTGTTGACCGCGTACCTGGTGATCAGGTATATCAATACAAATTCGCCGAAATATATTTACATGCTTGGTGTTGTCATAGGGGTAGGTCTTTTGACCAAATACACCATGGCCTTCTTCGCGTTTGCTGTAATTATAGGCCTGTTGTTTACCAAACAACGCAAGATGCTTTGGAGTAAGCATGTTTTATTTGCGGCATTGATCGCGCTGATCATCTTTCTGCCCAACATCCTTTGGCAATTTAATCATCACTTGCCGCTGGTGACGCACATGAAAACGCTGCGCAGTACGCAGCTGGATTATATCAAACCGTCGGATTTCATCGCACAACAACTGATGGTCAATGGCATCGCATTGATCGTGTGGCTG
>JAFDZL010000258.1 GCA_018266935.1 Bacteroidota bacterium
GCTACTGTTAATAACCCCAGCGGCGGAAAAGCCGCCTTTTTACCTACTAATGAAGCAAGATGCCTGAAAGCATAAAACGAATCATACATTTCAGGATATACCAACAGGATTTTCATAGCGTCTGTACGTATTAAAATTGATCTCCGGGTATTAAATAAGGATACCCAACCCCCCGACCAGAAATTTTGGTCTCCAAGTTACGGCTTTACGGTGACAATTGATAATTATACGATCTTTAGACCTCCATGAATAACAATTCTGTACAGCGAAAGTTAGCAAGAGACGCAGTAGAGAAACTACCAAACTACAACCGGCGGAGAAATCTTTCCCCGCCGGTTCCGGCTTTACATTAAATGTCCAAACTTTTTGAAGAGCTCCAAAATGTGCAACTTTCGCACCATTTTTTAAATGATATACGGCTTCTGGCGAACTTGCTTTAGGATTTTAATGAACCCAAATGAGCAGTTTCCGCACCATTTATTTAAATCTCTTCAACATTTCGTTACGGTACACTTTGCCGACCGGGAGTTTTTTGCCATTCACAGCAACTTCATTCCCCTCAAAAAATTTAACCGCTTTCATCGAAACGATATAGGATTTATGGATCCTGACAAATTTATTGCCCGGTAGTTGTTCCTCGAACTGTATGAGCGTTTGTTTGGACATAATCCGCTCCGGCCCGCAGTAAATGAAAATATAGTTCCCGTATGCCTCCACATAAGTAATATCGCCGAAAAATACCTTCGTCAGTTTTTTATCCGATTTGACCATCAGGAAATCATCCTTTTCGGGCTGCGGACTGATATGTTCGCTGAGTTGGTTTTGGCCAAGCACCTTTTCTGTGGCCTGCACAAAGCGTGGAAATGAAAATGGCTTCAACAGGTAATCTGTGACCGAAAGCTCGAAACCTTCCAGCGCGTATTCAGAATAGGCAGAGGTGACAATGATGGCCGGGTATTTTTTTAAGGTGCGCAGCATATCCAGGCCACTCAATCGGGGCATGTTAACGTCCAGGAACACCAGGTCTATCACCTGCTTATTGATCAGTTGCATGGCTTCAAAGGCGTCGTCGCATTCGCCCGAAAGCTTCAGGTAGGGCACCTGGGAGATGTAGGTTCGCAAAATATCCCGTGCAATGGGCTCATCTTCAACTATAATACAATTTAACATCATGTTAGTTCAATTATAAGGTCGGTTTCAAATATATCGGCGCTTTTGCGAATGATAAGCTGATGCTGACCCGGATAGATAAGCTGAAGCCGCCGGCGCGCATTCTCCAGTCCCAGGCCGCCTTTGCGTTTTGCCGATGATACAGGTACATATTCACTGTCAACAGAATTTGTGATGTTCAAATGTAGCTCATCGTCTTTAACCGAAAGCAAAATATGTATAAATGCCGGTTTGCCCTTAACCGGCGAAAAATGCTTGAAGGCGTTTTCTACAAATACGATCATGAGCAAAGGCGCGATGTATCGTTCCCCGCTATTGCCCTCCAGGTGCAATTTAATATCCGACCTGCTGCTTAGCCGGATGCGTTCCAGTTCGACGTAATTGGTAATATAGTCAATCTCCTTTTGCAACGCCACATAATGCTGGCTGGTATCATACAACGAATAACGCAGCAGGTCGGACAGTTTCAGCATTAGTTCAGGCAATTTCTTTGACTCGGCAACGGATAAGCCATACAGGTTATTGAGCGTATTAAACAAAAAATGCGGGTTCAACTGTGTCTTCAGATGCCGCAACTCATTGTCGCGCTGTTCTTTATCGCGTATCAAGCGGTCGAGTCCCGCTTTGGTAAAGGTGGCGATGATAGTAAAGGCCACCATGGTGAAAGCAAAATGCTGGTCGCGCCAATCGACAACGTCGCTGATATGAAATGCTGCGACAAAAAGTTGACCTATTTCATTAAGCAAATACGGCAAAAATTTAATGAGTGCGAACAGTTGTAACACATAGGCCAAACCCGCCCATAGCCATTTGCGACGCTTAAGCAGGGGCAGCACCAAAAGGTTTTGCGAATAGCAGGGAATAACGAGTTCGAGTGTTTCCTGCAGTACCAGGCAGATGAGCGTAGTACCGCTCATGCGCTGCGGATATTCTTTTAATACAATGTAAAGGAAAAACACGATGGCCCAGAACACTAACTGAGTGTAAACTTTATTGGGCCAGGTAAATAGTCGCGTCCAGTCGAACTGTTTCATAGGTCAAATAAACCAAGGTTAACTGTCATCGCAAAATTTTGGTGATAAACATATCTTATACGGTGATGAACGTCGCTAAAGGCGATTATCATCCCCTTATTTACGTACATCATCAATCTGTATGTGCTTGTCATTCTTATTTTCCGGGCATTCCGGATCGGGATACGTTTGTTTCATAATCTTAAAATTATGAAAATGAAAGTCAACCTCATTATTATCTTCCTCATTATCAGCAATGCTGTCGTTGCTCAAAAGGATAGCGTTATACGATCACTCGTTCGCGACGTGCCAGTATGGATGGCACAAAACCATGTGCCCTGCGCAGGTGTAGGACTTATAGAAAATGGCCGCCTCAAATGGCTCAAAACATTCGGCAACCTGCAACAGGGTTATCCTGCGCCGGCCAATACCTTATTTAACATCGCCTCACAAACCAAGCCTGTTACTGCCATGCTTACCTTGAAACTGATCGAGGCCGGTTTATGGAACCTGGACGAGCCGCTTTCACATTATTGGATCGATCCGGATATTGAGGGTAGTCCCTATTTGGATCAGATCACCACACGCATCGTATTGAGCCACCAAACCGGCTTCCCGAACTGGCGCACGGACAATGGAGGCACTAAGCTGCGTTTCAATTTTGAGCCGGGCACCAGGTTTGGCTACTCGGGCGAAGGCTTTGAATACCTGCGCCGCGCGCTGGAAAGCAAGTTTCATCAGCCATTAAATGTATTGATGAATGCTTACCTTTTTAAGCCGCTGGGGATGACCAACACCCAATATTGGAGTAATAACCTGGATACCAGCCGCTTTGCCCTATGGCACGATGGACAGGGCAAGCGTTACAGTATATCGATACAAACCGGCGTCAGCGCCGCGGACGACCTGATCACCACGGTTGAGGATTATTGCAAGCTGGGTATTGCTGCCATGAGTGGCATCGGTTTGCCGGACACGCTATTTGCCGATATGACCCGTCCGCAAGTGAAGATCAAGGAAAATTATTACCGTGGCCTGGGATGGGGACTGGTAAAGGGCCTTCCAAACGGCGAATATGCCCTGGAACATGGTGGATCGGACGTAGGGGTACGCACCATGGCCGTTTTCCTGCCAAAATCAAAGAGCGGTGTGGTAGTAATGACCAATGCCGACAACGGCATGTTTGTGACCGACCAGGTGATCAAATGCGCGCTTCCTTTCGGGGCGCAGATCCTGGAAACCATGAACAAGGGTACTGGTGTACATGAAAGAATAACCGTTCCTGACGGCGTGATCAAAAGCTACACCGGTACCTATGCCCAAGGCAACGGCAAGCTAATGAAAGTTGAACAGGACGGCAACGCGATCAAAGTATCCGGTGACGGCTTACCTACCGCCGTGCTGTTTCCCGAATCAAATAGCAAATTCTTCCTCGAAGGCTATGACGTACAGCTCGAGTTTCCGGATACGCATTCGCTGATCGTATATGAGAACGGCAAACAGGTAATGAAGATCAATCGCCGATAACATGAAAAAGCGCCTTATTATTACGCTTTTGGCGGCTGTCAGCCTTCAAAGCAAAGCACAAACCATCGCATCGTTAAAAAAGGATATGTATAGCATTGCCTCAGATGCTACAGAAGGGCGGTTCACCACCTCGCCGGGATACCTGAAGGCCGCGAACTATGTCCTATCGCAGTTAAAAAGCGCAGGAATCAATAAAGCTTATCTGCAATCTGTCCCCTTTAGCTGGGATGATTATACAGGAAGCGAGCTAATGATTAAAGGCAAAACTTACCGGCACGATGTGCAAAACTTCATCGTTACCGGGCGCGGCGTTGCAAAGACAGGCAAATGGAGGGTATTAAAGGCAGGTGATAGCGTAAAGGGCAATCCGGCCGGCGTTATTTTGCTTCCGAATGCAGATCAGTCGAAAGATTGGGAGACGACTGTCATTCGCCAATACCGGTTTGGCTACATGCATTATGTTCCTGACGGAAAGGTTGCGGCTGTAGGGGCATCAACGATTATGGTAAGCCCAAGGCTGGCAAAAATGCTGGCTCCAGGTGATAGTGTAAACGTGAAGCTTTGCTATAAGTTCGAAAATAAGCCCGGCTATAATGTCGTCGGTGTCCTACCCGGAACTTCGCGCCAAACTATTGTCGTCGGCGCACATCTCGACCATATCGGGCGCATCGGCAAACATATTTACAATGGCGCCAACGATGATGCCAGCGGTTGCGTGGCTGAACTCGGCGCAGCAAAAATGCTGGCTGCTCATCCTGGAAAGAAGACTGTCATATTTGCCTTCTTCTGTGGTGAAGAATTGAACCTGAAAGGCTCCTGCTGGTTTGCCAGTCACCTGCCTGTAGCCCAAAAGGATATGATGATGACGGTTAATCTCGAACAGCTCGGCAGCAAGCATCGTTCCTTCCGGGGTGTTTGGGCATTGGGGGATACTACCCTTAAGTCGGCGTTTTACAGGGCTGGAAACAACTTTGCAAATCGGAACCTTCAGTTTTCGCCTGCCGATTCCGTAAAAGACATACTGAGCAATACCGACACCTATAGTTTCATGAACAAGCACATCCCTTCGCTCCTGTTAGGCTCAGGCGGTTTTCCCGAACACCATACCCCGCAGGATAGGATCGGCCTGATCGACTTTGCGCATTTGCAAAAAGCGACCCGCCTCCTTTTTAATCTTATTACAATCTACCGGAAACCGGAACAATAATGACCGGCCGTCAAATCAAGGCTGCAAAGGCCGAAAATAAATAGAGTAACCCGATACTGCAAAAGGTTAGTGATATATGGCAACGGTAGCTGCTAAATACGGCGCAAAAAATAAAACCGGCGGAGAAAAATATTTCTCCGCCGGTTCCGGCTTTGCATTAAATGTCAAAGTTTTCCTCAGTGCGCCCACCTGGGCTCGAACCAGGGACCAAAAGATTATGAGTCTTAGATTCGGCAGGCAGTTATCTCGATTTTATTCGATGTATCTTATTTACAGTGAGCAATTTACGATTTAATGTAGACTTTCCAAAATTTTTCTGTTCCGTATTTGTGACGCTTTTTAAAAAAGTGATTTGGAAATGAATTTTGAATGCCCCAACTACAAGTCCCCGCATGGTATTGTCTACTTGTAAATGATCGGTCCCCTCACCGGTTCCTAATCAGAGCAGCGTTATATCCGGGTTTCATGAATGTCGGGTTATCCCTAAAATAAGTACCCACGACTATTGCGAATTTATCATCACTTATTTTTATATTTAAACTGGTTTAGCAAATGAAATTTTCTACGCCCGGAACCTTATTATTTCTCCAGGCAGAAAACCTTAAACAATAACCTGTCCAACCTAATATGATTTACGGCGTAGCATTTCAACTGCTCGGCAATGAGTACACGATTAGTAATGAATCGGGGATTTCCGGCGGCTCAATACATACTTACGCGTTCAGTCAAGGGCAGCTATCAAGTTCAGGAGTGCCTTTGACGGTGACGGTGAATGGCAACCAATATACCGAAATATCCCTAAAGTGCTTTAAATACGTTCCTCCACCGCCGAGGTTTGTTCCTTGTCCCGAAGCAGGCAAAATAAACGTTCCACCGCAAGGCAATGAAAAATTTTATTTGCAACGGAATTACGAGGAGGCACGGCAAGACTATGATCTTGATATAACTGATAATGAAACTGCCGTAAATATCAAACTCATGTTTTACTGACCATGGCAGACAATTATGATTTTTCAACGACCGTCTTTGAAAATGCCTACAACAACGCGTTAGCAGAAGGCGCAAAACTTAAAAAAGAGGCAAATTTGAGAAGATGGGGTGCGTATGTTTTGAAGGGAATTGCCATTTTTGGCGGCATTGCAGTGTCAACGGGATTAAAGGAGAATATAGCACAAATCGTCGGTGTTGTTATAGTAGTTGCAATTGCAAGTGACACACTACTTTCCAACCACCTGCGACTAGTGGTGATGACCGAAGCAGCTAATGCTTACAGCAATTTGTTTTATAAGATCGCTGCAAATTATAACAATAAAATGATCAAGATCGAAAGTCTTAGAAATCAGGGAAAACATCAACAAGCCTATCAGGAACTAGTTGACTTGAACCAGGAATATAATACACTGATCTACGACAATACTCGAATTATCAAGGAAAAAGTACAGCAGGCAGACCTCGCCTTTCTCAAAAATCTGGCTTTGGATAAGGATAGGAATAATGTTAAGCTAATGGAATAAGGCTTATTGATGAGATGGATAGCCCTAACTATTCTTATACCTTTCGGACATTTGTTGCTGCGTTAATAATTCCCATTGCCCGGTTTGAAGGTTTGCTACCAAATACAATTGTGGAAACCGTTTGTTGTTCTGTTCTGGCGATTCAGAGGCTGCTTTTTGACAATCACTGTACAGTAACATTAGATTCTGGAACATACCTTCTAACATTTCGTTTTCCTCGCTACTGTTAACTCTTTCACTGATAAGAACGGTAATGGTCAATCCTGGCTGTAGTTCAACCTTTAGGGAAATTGTTAACGATTGGTCGTATGACCTACTTAACTTTTCGGCGGAGCTATCGGCAGCAATTAGCTTAGTTTTGATCTGTCGACGCTTTTTAATATAGTCCTTGAGCAGATCCTTTGACTTAGCATACGCATCCTTACCCGCCTCGGTCAAGAAGGACTTGAAAAAATTTCCGGATAAATAAACAATAAAGGCGGTCGGGATCGCCCATTCAAGCATTGCCAGCAAGCCTTTGGGCTCAGTTCTTCTCGCAGCAACCCTAAAATTATCAGAGTCAAAGTTGAGAATGCTCTCTGCCAACGGATCGTCAAAATCCTCTGGCCACGAAATAATTATTGCTTCATCCATAAATCAGTTATTGGAGCTATTCGCATCGGTAAGACGCGCTATTTCTGAAAATTTAAGAGTTGACAAGATATTGTGATATAAAGTATACCTCGAATTAGAAAAATTCAGCCTCGGATCGCGATTCAACTGTTTAGTTGTAAAAGCCACATAACAGGTATCTTCATCCTCGGTCTGGTTCATAAACTTGTCGATGGTCTCCTGGCTTAGATTGCCATCCGGCGTATTGAATATCATCAGGTCATGTTCAGGCACATCAGAAAATGTTCCTGCTATTCGATAGGTCACGTGCTTAAATTTGAGCTTAACCATGAATTTCTTTAAACTTTCTTGAGCGTCCTCATCACCGCTGATAACTAAAAGCTGCTTAGTATTTCGCAACTTGGTGTCAAACGCCTCGGTTTCGATCAGGCGAATTATCTCTTCCCGCTTCCCCTCTACAATAGTTTCTATTTTATCAATCACAAACTTCTTTGCTTTCTTAAGTGCGGTAAAATAAAGACCTATTATTGCAACCAATGTCACCGGCAACCCAAGAAACAGCACCCACGCTATCATTTTCTTTGCATCGTCGACTTGGGCCATTCCCTTTTTTATTTCTTCGTCGACATACTTCTTGAGATTCTCACTTTGGGCTTTTGACAAGTTGTCGATATTGGACTTATAATCTTCGAGGTTCTTCACACGTGATTCCAGGTTCTTTATCCGAACATCTGAGGCCGCCGGTAATTTGCTAACCTGCTTACCATAAATCGGCATA
>JAFDZL010000259.1 GCA_018266935.1 Bacteroidota bacterium
ACCGCTGTTAACGTTCTTCACAAAATTCAGATTTGTTAACAAAGAAAAAGAAGCAAAAAGAAAGCTTCAACAACCATAACAATCTCTGATAATTGCTGAAGCTAACCTAAAGGAAATGACATGAAATTTTTATTATTAGGGTGTCAAAAGAATAGCCCGGAAGCGATATGATCGGCGTAGAGCTTGCCGGTTTGGGTAAGGTAGATTTTATGCGCTTCCTGCCCGATCCATTGGCGCTCAAGAAATTCAGCAGCCGACTTCAAAAGCTCATTTGAAGAACCTGCGGCAATGGAATTCAGCTTATCCAGGTCGAGCCCCCACATCGTCCGCAGCGAGGTCATGATATACTCGTTCAGCCGGTCAGTCTCGGAAAGGGCCTCTTGCTCAGCGGGGATGATACCTTTATTAATGCTTTGAATATACTTGGCATTATTGGAAATATTCCACTGCCGGGTTTCGCCGTTATACGAGTGCGCGGAAGGACCGATGCCTAAATAGTTTATGCCCTTCCAATAATTGGTATTGTGCCGTGAGTAATGGCCCGGCTTGCAGAAGTTGGATATTTCATAGTGGTCAAAACCCTGCGACTCCATGGCGGCCATCAACTGCACGAACTGTCCGGCGCTTTGCTCTTCGTCCATCGCCGGCTGCTGGTGTTTTTTAATGAAGGAGGCTAAAGCAGTTTTCGGCTCGACAGTCATCGCATAGGCTGAAACGTGCGGCACATCCAGCGCAAACATCGTCTCTATGTTTGTTTGCCATTTTTTGTCGGTGAGCAATGGGTAACCATAGATCAGGTCGGCCGTAATATTTTCAAATCCCGCGTCCTGCACCCGCTTTACCGAACTTTCCGCTTCCGCCGATCGATGCGCACGGTTCATCCATTTCAGATCCTCGTCGAAAAAACTTTGAATGCCGATGCTGAATCGGTTGACCGGCGTTTGCCTCAATGCTTTGACCTTATTTTGATCAAGGTCGTCGGGGTTGGCCTCCAGGGTGATCTCAGCCTCGGATGATACGGCATGAATTTCTGTGATCGCTCCAATGATCGTATTGATCACTTCACCGCTCAATAATGAAGGCGTGCCTCCGCCGAAATAAATAGTCTCGACGGTTTCACCAGCCAGGTAACCTTTTTGAAGGTTGATCTCTTTAAGGAGCGCCTGTACCAGGTCGTCCTTGTAAGCCAGCGAGGTGCTGAAATGGAAATCGCAGTAATAGCAGGCTTGTTTGCAGAATGGAATATGGATATAGACGCCGGCCATGTCGCAAAGGTAACGCTTATCGGGCAAAGCAAGTTTAGCGCTGTTTAGCGAAGCCTTTATACGGCTTATTCCGCAGCATAGCCCAGGTGCGGTCATAAGATATAATATAATGGATCACTATAACAATACCGCTGATCCAAGCCCCTGTCCTATAGGCTAAATCATATAAACACCAAACCATTAACGCAAATAGCGATAGTTCGAGCAGCAACCTGACAGGGCCTGGTATCTCGACAGGTGCGGGTTTCGGATCGTTCTGTATGCGAAATATTCCCCATAACGCCGCGGCGCTTGCCGGCAAGCTGGGGGTAAACAGGTACCTCGTCCAACCGGGCGTCAAATGCCAGCCCCAATTGGCCAAGGTGACAAGCATCAAGATCTCGAGCAAAAAGCGTACAGCAAGGTTGATGGGATTCGTATTCATACTTCGGCTTCAAAAATAATCAATGCCCGGCTCGATTAATAGACTGAAAAGCAGGCATATAAATATTAATTGAAAAGTATTTTTTTATCGCAGGGCAACCATTTTATTAACCAGGCCGTGATTAGGGCAGCGCGACTAACATTTTCTATAAAGTACTAAGAGACTAAATAGCTTAAAGCGAAATGAATTTAAAAAGAAATTAAATATTAACACTAAAATTTAACAAAATGAAGAAATTAAGTTGCGCTAAAGGAATCTTAGCGGGTTTGCTGATCACAGGTGCTTTCTATTCATGTAAAAAGGACCACAACGCGCCGCAGCTGTTCAATGTAACACAAACTAACCTGGTGGCGGACACCGCGGGTTACAATGCTGCCCGGATCGACACCAATCTCAAAAATGCGTGGGGGATGGCAGTAAACCCCTCAGGCCCGATCTGGATATCGACCAATCACACGGGCTTAAGCGTTGTTTATGACAGTACGGGAAAGCAACTGAGGGCGCCTGTTATCATTCCACCAGCGGCGGCAGGACAGCCGGGAACACCAAGCGGACAGGTGTTCAACAATACACCTGATTTCGGCGGTTCGAAATTTATTTTCGCCAGCGAGGACGGCGTAATTACGGATTGGAGTGCCGGCAACAATGCGGCGATAGCTGCCGACAGATCAGGATCCGGCGCGGTGTACAAGGGTTTGGCGATCGCCAATGACGGAACGGCAAATTTCCTCTATGTAGCAAATTTTAAAGGCCGGACGGTCGATGTTTTTGATAAGAATTTCGCTTACGTCACCAATAAACCGTTTGCCGATCCTAATTTGCCTCCCGGTTACGGTCCATTTAATATCCAGAATATCGGGGGCAGCCTTTATGTTACTTATGCTAAATTGCTTGGCCCGGACAATGAGGATGACGAAGCAGGGCCGGGTAATGGCTATGTGGATATTTTCACGCCGCAGGGCATGTTAGTTAAGCGTTTTGCCAGCCAGGGAACCTTAAATTCGCCATGGGGCATCGCATGGGCGCCTGCCGGTTTTGCCGCGATCGACCCAACGATCCTGGTGGGTAATTTTGGCGACGGCAGGATCAATGTCTTTAACCAAAGCGGTAAATATCTTGGTCAGCTGAGCAACAATGGACAGCCCGTCACCATAAACGGGCTTTGGGCCATAGATTTTCTTAAAAGCAACCAGGCTGGCGGTAGTCCGAATGATCCGCTGTACTTTACCGCGGGGCCAAATGGCGAATCGCATGGCCTTTTCGGTTATTTAAAGAAACAATAACCTTTTTTCAATAGGAACACGCTAATTATTCAATAAATTTGCAGCAGAGTATTTATCTGCTGCAAATTTAATGCGTTTCGCAGTCGCCTGTTTCTTGTTATTGATATTGCTGTCGGTTAAAACCTACGCTCAGCAGGATTCCGCATCCCTCAAACAAAACGATACTGCTTTAAACGGACAGCGAGGTCAAAAACTACCTTTCCTCGACTCGGTGGCTGTGGCCATGCAGATGCAGCAGCAGGAAGCACAGGACTCACTGTCGTCGCTCTATATTCGGCCGGCGCCCGAACTGCGCGATGACCGGCTGGTGGATACGCTGCTCAAACAGAACCTGTACTCCGGAACCGGCTATCTTGATATTCATACCAAAACCCAAAGCCTGTTAAAGGAAGGCAGCAGCCGCCCCTCGCGTGACAAGTGGGTGCTGTTGCTCATTATCGCCCTGCTGCTATATACAGCCGTGCTTAACCGCGTGATGAGCAAGGACGTGGGAAGCGTCTGGGCGTCATTTTATAACAAACGGGCGCTGAACCAGATGAGTAAAGAAGATACCCTGATCAATTCGTGGGCATTCGTGGCACTGTTCCTGCTTTTTGCGCTCACATTCGGCCTTTTTCTTTACCAGTTCTCGGCTTACCGCCATGTGTATTATACCATCAGCGGTTTCCCGCTTTTCATCTCGCTCACGCTGGTTATCCTGGTGCTTTTCGCGGTAAAATTTTTAGTGGTCAAATTCCTGGGTTTTGTTTTCAGTATCGATAAGCTGGTAACCGAATATTTGTCGGTTTCGTACCTCACTTATTTTAACATCGCGTTCGTTTTTTTGCCCGTCGGCGTTTGTTTCAGCCTGCTGACCGACAGCCTGATGCCTTATGTATTGTGGATCGCTTTCGGACTGGTTGCAGCGATCTTCGTTTGGCAATACCTGCGCGGCAGCGTCGAGATCATATCGAATATTCTATTTCATAAATTTTATTTAATTGTGTATCTTTGTGCCCTCGAAATTTGCCCCGTTTTAATACTGGTCAAAGCTTTGAAAATATAGGTTAGGTTTTTTTATAGGATTTTATTTTGGAAGACAGAAAGAAAAAGGTTAAAAGCATACTGGTTACCTTACCAAAACCTGAGAATGATAAAAACCCCTATGCTGAACTGGCAAAAAAATACAACCTGAAGATCGACTTCAGGTCGTTTATTCACGTCGAAGGCGTTCCTGCCAAAGACTTCCGTAAAGAGAAGATCAACCTGTCCGACTTTTCCGCCGTGATCTTTACCAGCCGCAACTCTGCCGACCATTTCTTTCGCATCTGCGACGAAATGCGGTTTGAAGTGCCTGTTGATATGAAGTATTTCTGCCTGTCGGAAACCATCGCCTTATATCTTCAGAAATATATACAGTACCGTAAGCGCAAAATATTTTTTGGCAAACAAACCGCTGCCGACCTTGCCGAGGTGCTGAAAAAACACTCGGGCGAGAAATTTTTGTATCCCTGTTCGGACGTAGCCGCTGAAGAAACACAGAAATTTTTGCTCGATAACGGCTACAATTTTACCCCTGCTGTTTTGTTTCGCACCGTGTGCAGCGACCTGTCAGACCTGGCCGATGTTTTCTACGATGTGATCGCATTTTTCAGCCCGTCGAGCATCCAGTCACTCTACAAGAATTTCCCTGATTTTAAGCAAAATAACACACGTATCGCCGCCTTTGGCGCCACCACGCACAAAGCGGTGCACGATGCGGGCCTTATCCTCGATATTCCTGCCCCGACGCCGGGCGCGCCGTCCATGACCATGGCCATCGAACAATATGTAAAGATGGTAAACAAATAATTAATAGTAATTTATTCGTCAAACACCTGCAACTTTACGCCTATGTGGGCCGTATAATGCCCCAAGTTTGTGCCCTGTAGCGAATGTTCGTTTTTTTTAGGCCATAAACTATTAATTTATATTTTTGTCATATAAAGCATCAAATTGTTTGCGTACTAAAAAACATTTTTGTGTTTTGATTAATGTAATTTGATATATTAGTACAGGTCACATTGCGTTATTTAGATAACTGATTGATTTAAAAATGAAGCAGATTTACTTTTTGATAGTTGTTTTGGCCGGGGGCATATTACTAAGCGGATGTGGCCGCGGAGGTGACAGAGGCGAACTGACCGGAGTACCTCAAAGATCATTCAGGGCCGAAGTACCCTACGGGATGGTTTATATTCCGGCAGGTTCATTCCTGATGGGACAAACAGACCAGGATGTTACCTTCTCCCAAATCTCACAAACGAAACAAGTTACCGTAGCTCCGTTCTTTATGGACGAAACGGAAGTATCCAATTCAGAGTACAAACAATTTGTGCAGTGGGTGCGCGACTCTATCGCCATCACCAACTACCTGAACGATCCGAAATACTTTATCCAGCCTCAGAAGGGCCCTAACGCAAACCAGGCCCCGGGCGGTAAGAAGTATATCAACTGGACCTATGTAAAACATTATCCGCTATCTTATTACAGCGCCAAAGGCAACAAAGCCAATGCAGCAAATATTAAAAAACTGCAGGGTATGTATTACCAGGGCGATGACAAGATATATGACCGCAACGAGCTTGACGTACGCCTGCTGAAATACAATTATTCTATACTGGACGAGCGCATGGCTGCCGATTATCGCGGCGACAAAACCAAAAAACGCTCTGATTTCATCGTCCATGATACCGTACAGGTTTACCCGGATACCCTGGTTTGGCTGAGCGACTTCTCTTATTCGGCAAACGAGCCGATGGTTGAGGGTTACTTCTCGCACCCGGCATATCGTAACTACCCGGTTGTGGGCGTTACCTGGCGGCAGGCCCGCGCTTTCAACGTATGGCGCACCCGCTACAACGACAATTACAAATACGCGCATAATTTACCCGTTCGTTCAGCCTATTCATTGCCAACCGAGGCTGAATTTGAATACGCGTCCCGCGGCGGCAGGATAGGAACCGATTACCCATGGGGCGGCCCCTATATCAAGAACGCCAAAGGCTGCCTGATGGCCAATTTTAAACCCGGCCGCGGCAACTACAGCGACGACGGCGGCGCTTATACCGTGAATGTGCGTTCCTATTTCCCGAACGATTACGGTTTATATAATATGGCCGGCAACGTGGCCGAATGGACCAAGGACTCCTATGATGAGTCGGCTTCAACATTCACGCACGACCTTGCGCCTGCTATAAGCTATGAGGCTAAACCTAACGATCCGATAGTGCTGAAACGCAAAGTGGTAAGAGGCGGTTCATGGAAAGACGTGGGCTATTTCCTGCAAAACTCCACCCGCACCTTTGAATACCAGGACACCGCCAAGTCGTACATCGGCTTCCGCTGCGTGACCCACTACCAGGGCAGGGACATCAAGGACAAGCACTAAAAATATTTTTGATAAATCACCAAATATTATTCTTATTATTATTTTATATTTTTTAAATCATGGAAGGCAAGAAAAAACCTTACGGAATTACCAATATCGTGTCCTGGGGCGCCACGGTCGTTATCATCGGATTGCTGTTTAAAATACAGCACTGGCCCTACGGTACCGTTTTCATTACAGCGGGTCTGACTACCGAAGCCGCGCTGTTCTTCCTGTTGGGTTTCCAGCGGGAAAAGGAAGAAGCGCATATCGATTGGACGCGTGTTTACCCCGAACTTGCCGAAGATTTTAAAGGCGAATTGCCTCAAGCCACTGTACGCGGCGCAGGCGGCTCATCGAGCACGGCAGCATTGGACAAAATGCTGGACGATGCCAAGATCGGCCCCGAACTGATCGGCAGCCTGGGCGAAGGTTTAAGAACATTTGGTGATAAAGTTGCAAACATTTCAAAAGTTTCGGACGCAGGCCTGGCAACTTCGGAGTTCACTTCGAAGCTGAAAACCGCAAGCAGCAGCTACGAAAAACTAAGCGGCGCGTTTGAGACCGCTTCGGCCAGCTTATCTGAAATGGCGAATTCAAATGTTGACTCGAAGGCTTACCATGAGCAGGTATCGAACCTGGCCAAAAACCTGTCGGCTTTGAACGCGGTTTATGAACTGGAGCTGCAGGATTCGAGCTCGCACCTGAAGTCGATGAATAAATTCTACCATAGCATGGCGCAAACGATGCAGAACCTGAGCGACTCGATGGAGGATTCAGAACAATTCAAGTCGGAAGTTACGCGCCTGGCCAAGAACATCAGCTCGCTGAATGCTATATATGGTAATATGTTATCGGCAATGAGCCAGCCCCGGGCTTAATTGAATTAATATAGTTTTAGACCCTAACCAATAGAACTACAAAATGGCCGGCGGTAAAGAAACCCCCAGACAGCGAATGATCGGTATCCTGTACTTAGTGCTTTTAGGACTAATTGCACTGGACGTACCCGAGAACTTGCTGGACTCATTTAAAAATATCGGCGACAGCTTGAACGCCTCAAAAACAAACGTGCAGAATGGCATCAATATTTCCATGGGCGCGTTTGAAAAAACCAAGCTGGTGCAGGAGCCTGAAAGGGCCAAGGACCCATGGGCAAAAGCTAACCAGGCAAAGCAACTTGCTGACGCGTTGGATGGTTACATCGAATCGCTTAAAACTACCTTGATCAAGGAATCAGGTGGTATGGATAAATCGACCGGTGATTACGAAGGCCGCGAGAACCTTGATGTTACGGTTGACTTAATGTGCGAACGCAGGAAGAATGCCTACGATCTATTCAAGAAAATAAATGATACGCGCACCGCGCTTACCAATCTGTTGGATCCGAAAGACCGCGCAGGCGTCGATTTGCCTTTGAGAGCGGTCGATCCACCGGACAGAGCAGGTTTTCCACATAAAGACTGGGAACGGTCTAATTTCGGTGAAGGTATCCCGATGGGTGCGGCTATGACATCTTTTATCAAGATACAGGCCGACGTAAAGAACTCTGAAAACGAAATTATCAAAAAATTGTTGGGTAAGGTAGATGAGGCACAGGTGAACCTTGACCAGTTTGCTGCGGTAGCGGTAGCTCCTACGAGTTATGTGTTAGCCGGTCAACCATATACGGCTCAGGTATTTTTGACAGCTTATGATTCAAAAGCTAATCCGACGATAACTGTTAACGGTAGCCAGGTCCCTGTATCAGGGGGTAGAGGTACATACACAGTTAATACCGGAAGTGAAGGTACATTTACTTGGGTGGGTAAAATAGCATACAAGAAAGCAGATGGAACTATCGATTACAAAGAGACTCCACCGCAGACTTACCAGGTGGCGAGGCCTTCAGCTGTCGTATCACCTGATAAGATGAACGTATTATACATAGGCGTACCCAACCCGGTATCAGTGTCAGCTCCGGGCATTCCGAAAGAGAAACTGCATGTTAGTATAGGCAGCGGTTCACTATCCGGTTCCGCAGGCAAATATATAGCTACGGTTAACTCAATAACCGATAATGATGTCGTTACGGTTTCAGGTGAAGTAAACGGCAAAAATACGGTTTTAGGCACAACCAAATTCCGCGTAAAACGCATACCCGACCCGAAACCGCAATTTGCGGGTAAAAGCTCTGGCAGTACGAGCGCAGCCAACATCAGGGCGCAAAGCAGGGTGTTCGCCAAACTGGAAGGATTTGATTTTGACGCTACATTCAACGTAACGCGATTTACGCTGCTGGTAGTGAAACCAAGACAGGACCCTATTACGTATACAACCAACGGCGCTGATTTGACCGCACAGATGAGGTCGGCAATAGCAACAGTGTCGCCGGGCACGTTGGTTATATTTAAAGATATTATAGCTGTGGGCCCCGATAATACACAACGCGGATTAGATGCGATAACATTATCGGCAAATTGATAAGGATATGAAAAAGAAGATTTTGGTAATTGTACTTTGTTTGTCTTGCGTGGCCGCATTCGCCCAGAAGACGGGTAAAAAGAAGCCGGCTGCAAAACCTGCAAAGACAACGCAGCAGGCTGCCAATCAACCGGCTACGCCGGCCCCTTTGGATGCCGATACTACAAAAAAACACAAGGCAGCAGCGCCTTCAAAACCGTTTGACAGGCCGCTGGATGGATATTTTAAAAAGACCAACATCCTGAATGCGAAAGTTACGCCGTACGCAACTATCCGTGAGTCGGATGCAGCTTACGTAAAACGTGTTTGGCGCGAGATCGATACTCGCGAAAAGATGAACCAGTATATGTCGTCGCCGAAAGGACGCCTGATAGATATTTTTATGGATGCTATTGCCGCGGGCGAACTGACCGCCTATGACGCTAACGCCGATCCTAAAAATGATCCTGACGGCGATGGTTTCTACAAACCGCTTACGCCGGCACAGGCTAAATCAAAAATGGCAGATAGCGTGCTGGTTGACAAATTCGATCCTAAAACGGGTGACAAGATCGGCTCGACAATGCAGCCGGGTGAGTTTAACCCTGACAGTATAGTAAAGTTCCGTATCAAGGAAGATTGGGTGTTCGACCGTCAGCGCTCGACATTTGAGCCGCGCATTATCGGAATTGCTCCGATGATCAAGCAAAAAGTGACCGGTGTGGCCCTGGATTATCAGCCCGCGTTCTGGATATACTTCCCCGATGCGCGCCAGATACTGGCCTCTAAAGAAGCCGTAAACAGCCATAGTGATAATACCGGTCTTAGCTACGATGATATTTTCATGAAGCGGCTGTTCGCAAGCTACATTGTTAAGGAATCCAATGATAAGGACCTCCGTATCAAGGATTACGCGCAGGGCATGGACCGCCTGTACGAATCCGAACGCGTAAAGAAAGAACTGCAGGATTGGGAACTCAATTTGTGGAGTTACTGATCTAAGTCGAAAGTCATAAATCAAAAGTCCTGAGTCAATACGGCTCGGGACTTTTGACTTTTAATAAAGGACCATGTCATTGCGAGGAGGAACGACGAAGCAACCTCGTAGCTGTGCTTGCGGACCATACATAGCGACGAGGTTGCTTCATCCCGAAACTTCGGGATTCGCAATGACAAAGCTTTTCAGATTTATTGTTTTGGACTAAAATACTCCCTGATCGCCTTAGCTTGCTTTGCCGTAACCACCTCCTGCAATTCTTCCAGGCTCGCCTCGCGTATTTTTTTCACCGAACGGAAGTACTTCAAAAGCTTATCCGCAGATGTTTTACCTACGCCTTCTATCAGCTCAAGTTCGGTAGTAAGCGTGCCTTTATCCCGTTTTTTCCTGTGGAACGTGATGCCGAAACGGTGCGCTTCATCACGCAATTGCTGGATGATCTTTAAGGTTTCCGATTTTTTATCGAGATACAAAGGATATTGATCTCCGGGATAATACAATTCTTCTAAGCGCTTGGCGATGCCGATAACCGTAACCTGTTTGTCGATCCCTAACAGTTTCAGGCTTTTTAACGCTGCAGAAAGCTGCCCCTTGCCGCCGTCGATCAGGATCAGCTGCGGCAATTCGGTTCCTTCATCAAGCAACCTCCTGTAGCGTCTGAGAACGGCTTCTTCCATCGTGGCAAAATCATTCGGCCCTTCAACGGTCTTCACGTTAAAATGGCGGTAATCCTTTTTCGATGGTTTGCCGTCCCTGAAAACTACGATAGCCGAAACCGGGTATTTGCCCTGGAAGTTCGAGTTATCAAAACACTCGATATGTCGCGGCAACTGGTTCATGCGCAGGTCCTTCATCATGGTGGTCAGTAAACGCTCGGTGCGAACCTCGGGGTTTAGCTTTTCATATTGATCGATCTTTTCCTTTTTAAAGAATTGCACATTTTTATGCGACAGGTCGAGCAGCTTTTTCTTTTCGCCCAGCTTCGGTACGGTGAATTTGATAGACGCGTCATCCAGGTCCGGGTGGAACGGAACGATAACTTCTTTGGAGTGACTATCGTACCTGCTCCTGAACTCAGAAATGGCGAGTGTAAGCAGTTCCTCATCACTTTCATCCAGGCGTTTCTTTAGTTCGATGGTCTGGGTTTGGATAATAGTGCCATTCATCACCTTCAGGAAATTGACGAAAGCATATTTCTCGTCCGACGCGATATTGAACACATCCACATCGGTTATGGATGAATTGACTACCGTCGATTTGCTCTGGTAATTTTCCAGCAGGTCAAATTTTTGTTTCAAGCGGTGCGCCAGTTCGAAATTGAGATTGGCAACAGCACTATCAATATCCGTCTTCAGGTTTTTGATCACGGTGCCAATCTTGCCGTTCAGTATTTCCTTGATCTCCTCGATATTATTATCATAATCGTCTTCGGTCTGGAAATTCTGGCAGGGCCCTTTGCAATTGCCCAATTGATATTCCAGGCACACTTTGAACTTGCCCGCATCAATGTTCTCCCTTGTTAAAGCGAGATTGCACGTGCGCAGGGGATATGTTTCGCGAATCAGGTCCAGGATAGCGTGCATCATGCTCACCGATGCATACGGCCCCAGGTATTTGGAACCGTCGCGGATGATACGCCGTGTCCAGAATATGCGCGGAAAGTTTTCGTTTTTGATGATGATCCAGGGATAGGTCTTATCATCCTTCAGCATCACGTTGTAGCGCGGCTGGTGCTTTTTGATCATCGCGTTTTCCAGCAGCCAGGCGTCAACCTCGCTGTCAACGATGGTGAAGGTTATATTACGGATCTTGGAGACTAAAACCCGCGTTTTGGCATTTACAGTGTAATCTTTATTGTTAAAGTACGAGGTGACGCGGTTGCGCAGATCCTTAGCCTTGCCGATGTAGATCAGTTCGTTCTCGGTATCCCAAAACTGGTACACCCCCGGCTTATGGGGTATATTTTTAAGCGCCGCCCTGTGATCGAAATCTTTCATAGGCCATTGGGTATTAGGCATTAGAATTGCCTATAA
Organism: Bacteroidota bacterium; assembly: GCA_018266935.1. GTDB lineage: Bacteria > Bacteroidota > Bacteroidia > Sphingobacteriales > Sphingobacteriaceae > Mucilaginibacter. Next base: position 11,833 of record JAFDZL010000259.1, read on the forward strand.
CCTTACAACTTTTCAACCTTACAACTTTCCAACAAAAAATCAAAATCCCAGTTTCTTTTCCACGTCCGACGCTGGGTTCTGTCCTTTCGACTGCTGGTCGTACGCGCTGCAATCGATGGTTATCGTAAGCGGCTGTTTCGGCGGGTCGAAGTCAACATTCTTTTTGATGCCGAGTTCCGGGTTCGCATACACTTTCTTCATGAATAGCGCAAATATCGGCAGCGCTGAATTAGCACCTTCACCCAAAGAAGTAGAACGGAAGTGGATATCGCGGTCCTCGCAGCCTGTCCAAACGCCGGTAACCAATTGCGGCACCATGCCCATAAACCAGCCGTCGGAGTTGTCCTGCGGTGTGCCGGTTTTACCGGCAACCGGGTTATCGATATGGTATTTGTACATCAGCCTTGAGCCTGTCCCGTTCTCTATTACACCCTTCATCATATAGGTCATCACATAGGCCGTTTGCTCGTCCATAGCCACCGAAATTTTGGGCTTGTGGGTATAAAGTACATTACCCTTTTTGTCTTCGATCCGAACAATAAATGTAGGCTCGGTCCAGATACCATGATTGGCGAAAATTGAATACGCTCCGCACATGTCATAAACCGAAGCGTCGAAGGTGCCGAGGCAAATGGAAGGGTAAGGTCCCAGGTCAGGGCTGTTAATCCCCATTTTCTTGATCAGGTTCATTACCGGTACGGGGCCAACCTGTTTCATCACATAGGCGGTTACCCAGTTTTGCGACCAGGATAATGCCGTTCTGAGCGTTATAGCCCCCGGCTGCAAATCGGTCAGCGATTGCCTTGGCGACCAGTCGGGCTGACCCGGAACAGGTATGCTCACCGGCACATTATCCACTTTCATGCAGGGCGAGTAGCCGTTTTCAATGGCCACGGCATAGGTAAACGGCTTGGCCGTCGATCCCACCTGGCGCGCGCCCATCTTCACCTGGTCGTATTTAAAATGCTCGAAATTAATGCCGCCAACCCAGGCTTTAATATAGCCCGTTGTAGGATCCATGCTCATCATCGAATTGCGCAGCAACATTTTGGAATGCACGATGGAGTCGATCGGTTTCATCACCATTGTGGTATCGCCCCTCCAGGTAAACAGATCGACCTTGGTTGGCGTATTAAAATCTTTTTTGATCTCTTCATCCGACATACCCTGCGCCGTGTCTGCCTTATAGCGATCTGAACGCCTCATACCCTCGTCCAAGATCAGTTTGAAGTTCTTTATGCTTTTATAAAGACTGTATCCTTTCCAATGGTTGTAAAATACGACCTGCAATTGCTTCATGTATTCAGCCTGCGCCTCCTCGGCATACTGCTGCATGGTATAGTTAATGGTAGTATATATTTTCAACCCGTCACGATCAAGATCGTACGGTGTTCCGTCAGCTTTGGTAATGGATTCCTGCTGAAATATTTTTTGTACTTCACGTTTCAAAACCGCTCTGAAATATGGCGCCGGCCCCTCATTATGCGTAATAGGATGGAAGTTCAATCCCAACGGTTTGGCGCGGTACTGTTCCAATTGACCCTCACTGAGAAAACCCATCTTCGCCATAGCCGGAAGAACAACATTATTGCGCCGGCCAAGTGCTTTGTCAGGATGGTTTATCGGTGAGTAAAGGCCCGGACCATTGATCATAGCGATCAGTAACGCCGCCTGGTCGGGCGTAAGCTTATCGGGTGTGGTATTGAAATACGTTCGCGCCGCCGATTTGATGCCAAAAGTTTGGTAAGCGCCGAAATCGACCGTGTTCAGGTACATTGTAATGATCTCCTGCTTGGTGTAGTGACGCTCCAGTTGCACGGCTGTTATCCATTCTTTTAGCTTTTGAGTGAAGCGGATCAGCTTATTATGCGAGCGCTCGGAAAACAGGTTAAGCGCCAGCTGCTGGGTGATAGTACTGCCGCCCTGTCTTTTGAATATATTAAGGACCAGGATGCTGACCATACGCCTGAAATCGATGCCGGAATGTTCGTAAAAACGTTCGTCTTCCGTAGCGACCAGGGCGTTGATCACATTGGGCGATATTTCTTTGTAGGTTACATTCGAACGATTTTGTACATAATAGGTGCCCAGCACCTGCCCGTCTGATGACATGACCTCAGTAGCCTGTTCACTCTTGGGGTTTTCCAAATCGCGGAAGGAGGGCAGCGCACCGAAAAGCCCCAGGTAGGTGGCGACAATAAGCAATATTAAAAGCAGGAAGCATCCACCGAAAAATTTCCAGATGTAGCCATTATAGCGGCGGATGTCCTGTGGAGTTAATTTAACAACGACCATCTTTTTGATGATTAATTTTTAGTCAATAGTAGGTATTTAATAGTTATTCTGGTAATAATCCAGGTAACTGTCCAGCGTGACCTTATCTTTCAGCCTCAGCAGGTTTTCGCCGGTAATGATAAAAAAGGTGTATTCGTTCTTCGGCACCTTCATGATATCGGGCAGCAAAGGTACAATCGATCGGGCATAATCTTTCACAGCGCCCAGGCTGTAAAACCTGCCTATATAGATCAGACGGTTATTATCACCAACGCTCAGTAGCTGGTGTGTTATTGCCCCCGCCGGAAAATTTGCACGGTTGAACTGTCCGAAACCAAATCGCGATGAAGCCAGGTTCGTAGTCATGTTGGCAACGTTAACCACAAAGTAATAGTTCGTACTGTCGCGCATTGAAAATATCGACGGCGCAGCCACCTTGATTGGTTTGTTAGCGATGGCGCTATCCGTGGCCGCCTTATTTGTAACCGGTTGATTGGCAGCTTGCTGAATCGCTGTCACGGGTTTGGCCGGCTGATTTATTACAGCTGGCTGGTTTGCGACGGGCTGCTGGTTTGCAGCGGGCTGCTTAATGTCTTTTTTCGCAGCCTCTTTAGCGGCTTGTTGCCGGGCGTCCTGCGCCTGCTTATAGGCTTTTTGCTGCTGTTCGGCAAAGGCATTATAGGTTACCTGAGCCTTGTTTTCTTCAACCGGTGGTATAAATGGTTCTTCATTCGGATCTTTGTCGGTTAGCACAAACGGCCTTATGATGAGTTTATCCTTATTGGCGTCAAGGTAAACGATGTGCTGTTTTACGAGCGGCACGATCAGCTTATCATTCGGGTACGCGGCGATGATCTGCTGCAGGTCAGCGCGGAACGGATCGAACTTTTCCAAATGACCCTGCGAAATAGTCCTGATGTAAGACAGCTGTGCCGACCATTTATTGTTCGGTTTTCGCTTTTGCAGCTGGTCGATCAAAGTGATCGCCTTTGTATAATCCTTATTTGAATAGGCGTCATATACATTATTATATAAGGAGGTGAGTTCCGCATCGGCATCGCTCAACTTTTGGCTGTATGCCGGGTCGATGATGATCTGCGCGAATGCCGTTTCCCGGTAATTTTTGAGCAGCAGATTTTTGTATTCATCCGATCTGGCCTGGTACCCGTCGTCCGCGTAAAGGCGGTACAGGTTATAATACAACGCGGGCTTATCCGGCGAATCGGGGAAGCGGTTTATCAGCAACTCATAGGCAGTTATTGCTTCCTTCCTGTCTCCGAGGATATCGCGGTAGTAATTGGCGATGTCAAAATAGGCCAGGTAAATACGCTGATTCGATTTGGCGAGCAGATCGGGCGTGAGCGGTATATTTTGCGTCAGTTGCTTACGATAATCGCCCGCAGTAGTTGTGTTCTTGCTTTTGGTGGCCTGGTCCACTGTGGCGTCCGGGTCAACACCCTGACCCGAATTATTCGCTGCCTCGGCGGCCGCATGCTGGCTGCGGCGCCAGTTGTCTTCCAGCTTGCGATTGCCCCAGCGCCGCTTAAAATCGTTATAGCCCTGGCTTACGGTATTGGCGTTATAAAAATAAAAACTGCTGCCCGTACCGCTGTTGCCGCCCATAAAGCTTTGCGGCGAATTGATAAAAGCGGTGTTGTCCACTCCCTGTAACGATTGCTGCCGCAGGGTTTCAGCATTCACCAGCGAATCGATCTTCGTGGCACGTGTTTTCTCATCCAGTTTGGCCAGCGACTGCAATAGCTCTTCCCTGGTAATTATATTGAACCTGTCGGCCAGCACCTGGAGGTTGTCGCTTTTCTTCCTGATCACCTGGTAACCCGGATAGGTCGGCGACAGGTTCATCAGTGTACTGTCGTAATATTTTTTTGCGGTGACGTAATCGACACCCCGGTTGAAGAATATGTCGGCGAGACGCAGATAAGAAAGGCCTTTCTGGTTCTTGTTCTTCAGGCTATGCCGAACGGAGAGACGATAGTTTTTCATCGCCTCATCGGTCTGTTTATTGTTATAATCGATCTCGGCTATCTGGTAATAGATCTGGTCCTGGAATTCTTTGTTATTCTCATTATTCAGCAGGTTGCGCAGCAATTGGACGCGATCGGCTTTGGCTCCGTTCTGGCTTTCGGTGATGCGGATACGGTTCAGGCTGGCATTGAAGGCCATTTCAAATAACGCATTGCTGTTTACAATGCGGCTGTAATTTTTATAGGCGTCCTGCGGCTTTTTGTTCAATTCCTGTAACTGTGCCATAATAAATGTCCAGCGCAGGCGCTGATGCTTGTCGCGGCTGAAATGGATGGCTTGCAGGGCCATTTGCTCGCCTTCTTCATAATTCTGCACATCGATATCGTATTGCAGCTTAGTGGCATAAGCATCAGCCCTAACCTGTTTCGGGATTTTTTTAGTGATGTTTTGTATAGCCGAGTCGGCTACGAGTTTTGCCTGGGGCAATTGGTTCAGGTGGATCAACGCGCGGGCTTTCCAAACGGCAGCTTCTTCTGTTAGTTTGGCGTCGTTAGGAAACGACCGTATCACGTAGCTGAAAAATTCGGATGCGTTGAAATAATCGCCTTCCAGGAAATCCGCCTTGCCTATCACCAAATAGGCATTGCCCAGGTAATGGCTCTGTTCTTTAATATTGATGATCTTGCCGCCCTTGGCTTTGACTTCTTCTAGGTCTTTGTCAGGGGTTCCTGAGCTCGCAGTAGTGTCCTGGTAAACGCTTAATATGTCGGTATAAGAATCGACAAACGACAACGCGTAAGCTTCCTGCTTCAGGCGCAGCAATTCATTGGCATCAAAAAGAATGTTGTAATGCGCTGTCAGGTTTTGCATGGCGCGGTTGAAACCGCTTTTTTTTTCGAGCGAACATCCGGCCACCAGCAGTATCAAAACCAGGAAAAAGAATCGTCTAAGGACGGACGTTTGAGCAATGCGCCTCAAGGTATAGTCACAATTTTAAAAGCCTCGCTAATTTACTAAATAACTTGGTTAAGGGCGAAAATTAGTTAGCAAACGGAAATTTTAGGCAGATATTTCATTGCCGGGTCAATGCGCCGTAGGCGCAATATGCCGGTGATCGGACC
>JAFDZL010000025.1 GCA_018266935.1 Bacteroidota bacterium
AAAACCTGAGAAAAGCAGGAATAGGCGAGGAACGCATATTTTTTGTAGGCAACACCATGATAGACACCTTGCTGAGAAACATGCACCGGTTTGAAAAGCCGGCGGTTTGGGATGAAGCGAAGCTTACAAAAGGTGAATATTTTGTGATAACCCTGCATCGGCCGGCGAACGTTGACGAGGAAAAGAAATTAACCGATCTGCTTAAGGAAATAATTAACGGCGCTGGCGAACTGCCTGTCATATTCCCTGTTCATCCACGTACAGCCAGGGTGCTGGATAGCATGGGCCTGACCGCTAAAAACCTTTTCTTCATTGAACCGTTATCTTACCTGGAATTCAACTATCTGGTAAAATTTGCAAAAGCTGTTGTAACAGATTCCGGGGGCATAACCGAGGAAACAACCGTAATGGGCGTGCCGTGTATGACACTTCGGAATAATACCGAAAGGCCGGAGACCTGTACCGTAGGCACCAATCAATTGATAGGGACCGACCCGCAGCATATCGGTCCGGCTTTTAAAAAACTATTTGCCGGCGAATGGCAAAAAGGCGGCATACCCGAATTGTGGGATGGAAAGGCAGCAAAACGCATAGTAGATGTTCTTTCAAGTATTTAGTAGAAAACAATTAATAGCTTTAGTTATGAAAACTGTGTATCCCCTAACACTAGTATGCGCTCTATTGAGCTGCTCCATCAGTCAGCACTCTTATTCTCAAAACCTGGCTCTACACAAAAAGTACACCTACTCTTCAGCACCCAATTATTCGCTGACGTCCCCGGATCCAGATCATACCCTATTGACCGACGGCAATTATACCAGTGATCAGAAATTTTGGATATCTAAAACAACAGTTGGCTGGCAATATCCCAAAAAACTGACTATCGAGATAGACCTTGCGAAATCTTCGCCAATTAGCACGGTCGCATTCAATACTGTAAGAGGCGGTTCAGGAGTTGAATTTCCCCAGGACATTTTTGTTTTCACATCTACAGATCAGGTTAATTATGCTTACATCGGTGATGCGGCTAAAGATCCTGATAATGTGCATGGCGATTATGACGTAAAAAAATTTATGCTGGCAAATATTGACAGAACGGCACGTTATGTGAAATTTGTTGTAATACCCAAAGGTGCCTTTGTGTTTTGTG
>JAFDZL010000260.1 GCA_018266935.1 Bacteroidota bacterium
CTCAAAATCCTTCCAGCCGTCGTTATAGACCTCGATAAAGTCAGCAGCAAATTTTTCGATATTTTTGGCTTCCAGGTGCCTGAATTCGTAGCCCGGCTTTTTTGCTATCCATTCGGCTATTTTGGTGAACCTTTCGGGGAATGGTTTATGCGCATCCACATGATTGGTGATCTGCTCATACAGCGTTTTGAAACCGTAATCGTCAAAGAACTTTTTGTAATAGGGTGGATTGTAATTCATTCCATAGGAGGGCGGTACAAAACCATCGACAAGCAACCCCCAAAAATTATCGTTCTCGCCAAAATTGATCGGCCCGTCCATGGCCTGCATGCCATTGGCCTTTAACCACTCCTTAGCCGTATCGAATAGCAAAAATGCGGCTTTTTCATCATTGACCGATTCGAAAAACCCCATGCCGCCGGTTGGCTGTTCATAATTATAGGCTTTTTTATCATTAATGAAAGCCGCCACCCGGCCGATCAGTGCTCCATGGTCATCGGTTAATATCCAGCGTGTCGCCTTACCGTGCCGGTGGAAGTTGTTTTTTTGCGGGTCAAATACAGCCTCTACATCGTTATCCAGCGGGCAGATCCAGTTCGGATCGTTTTTATAAATGATGCGAGCCACATCCAGGAAGGCCTGCTTTGTTTTTTTATCCTTAACCTCGGTTATCTTCATCCGTGTCGCTAACAAAAAAGCATCCAGTGTTTGCGCCTGAATGCCTTTTGATCTGTGTATAGTTAATTTAAGCGTTAATAATCGTCGTCTTCGTCGTATTCGTCAAAGCTTTCGTACCGGCCCAGGTCGTCTAACGGGATATCGTAATCATCATCGTCATCATCGTCAACAAAACGTTTTTTTGCGGTCGTATCAGGCTTCTCCTCGGTCTTCTTTGCACCGGTGCCCTTGGCATCTGCATCTTTCTTTACCGGCTTCTTTGGCGTTTCCATGCGATGGTCGTTCTATAAAATAAGTATCCAATAATTTAATTAGGGTCAAAATTCAAACAACGCTTTATGCCTTGTTCTTTGTTATTCCAAAAATAACTAAAATCAATTTCAAAGAAAATACATTTACAAATTATTCAGATTGCTCGCCTATAGAGGCCGAATTGTCCATGAATTCCTTGATCTGGGGGAGTTCACTGAGGCTGTTGATGCCAAAGTAATCCATGAATTGCTGGCTCGGACTGTACAGTATCGGCCGACCCACGGTGTCTGATTTGCCCGCGATGGCGATCAGATCCTTTTCCAATAGTTTTTGTATGGAATATTCACTGTTAACACCCCGTATCTGTTCTATTTCCAGTTTGGTAACCTGTTGTTTATAGGCGATGATCGCCAGCGTCTCCAAAGCGGCCGGGCTCAGCTTCTTTTTTGAGCGCTGCACCTGCAGCAGGTTGACAACAGCGTGATATGCTTTTTTGGTAAGGAACTGGTAACCATTCGACACATGTACAAGCTCGATGGCAAATTTTTCGTCCCGGTACTTATCGGCAATCTTCCGGATATAGCCTTCAACTTCGTCTTTGGTGAAATCCTTTTCAAAAACCGATTGCAGGCAATAGATGATCTCCTCGACCCGGATGCTTTGTTCGGATGAGAAAATGAGCGCCTCGATGTACAATTCGGTTTGATCCATGCCCCGGGTTTTCCTGCTATCAAATATGTAAAAAAGAATTAATTATTACCATAATACCCCGCTCGCCATGACGATTTTGGGAATTAATTATTGATGAGATCAGGCGAAAGTTACCTGGTCACCTATGTAACTGTGGGGAAAATGACTGTGGAAACTGGGGAATTCTTAATTCACAATTGGGGAAAATTTCGAGGGGAATCGGTAAAAATTTCCCCAATAATTTAATATATAAAATAAAAGTTAAGTTTTTTTTGTGTCAAAATGGCGTTTTGGCACAATGGCACAACATTTGGATATATTTATGCGACCCCCAAAAAGGGCTGTTTTTCATAGGTAGATGTAGAGGCCGGAAACTGCGAGAGTAACCGGCCTTTCTTTTTGGTTAAAATCTTCCCGAAGCTAAACTTTCTTAATAGTTTATTACCTGCTCTTCGATCTGCGCAGGAACCTCGCGCCACTCGTATTTCTGATTACGCAATTGCGGCTCAAAACCGGCTTCGGCAATGGAGTTCTGGATGCCTTTTGCCGTAAAGCGGTGGGGTGCTCCGGCGGCCGATACCACATTTTCCTCGATCATGATAGAGCCGAAGTCGTTGGCGCCGGCATGAAGACAAATTTGGGCTACCTGTTTGCCTACCGTCAGCCACGAGGCCTGGATATTTTTGATATTGGGCAGCATGATGCGGCTCAGCGCGATCATACGGATATATTCGTCGCCGGAAACATTGTTGGTAATCCCGCGCACTTTGCGAAGCAGCGTGCCGTCGTCCTGGAAAGGCCAGGGGATAAAGGCTATAAAGCCGTAATGACCCTCCGGCCGTTCCTCTTGTACCTCGCGAATCCACACCAGGTGTTCAAAGCGTTCTTCAATGGTTTCCACATGGCCGAACATCATCGTGGCCGAGGTAGGCAGGTTCAGCTTATGCGCGGCCCGCATCACGTCCAGCCATTCCTGTCCGCCGCATTTGCCTTTCGAGATCAGCCTGCGCACACGGTCGTTCAATATTTCGGCGCCGGCGCCGGGTAACGAATCAAGTCCTGCGGCTTTCAATTCGCGCAGCACGTCGATATGGGCCATGCCTTCGAGCTTGGCGACGTGCGCTATCTCCGGCGGGCCTAAAGAGTGCAGCTTAAGCGTCGGGTATAGTTCTTTCAGCTGCCTGAACAGGTCGGCGTAGAATTTTAAGCCAAGCTCGGGGTGATGGCCTCCCTGCAGAAGCAGCTGGTCGCCGCCGTAACGGAACGTTTCTTCGATCTTTTGCTTATAGGTCTCGATATCGGTAATATAACTGTCCTCGTGGCCTGGCCGGCGAAAGAAGTTACAGAACTTGCAATTGGCGATGCAAACGTTGGTGGTGTTCACGTTGCGGTCGATCTGCCAGGTTACCTTGCCATGCGGCACCTGCTTTTTGCGCAGTTCATTGGCTACGAACATCAGGTCGGCGGTAGGGGCATGGTGGTATAGATGCACGCCTTCTTCAATCGACAGGAAATCAAACCCTAAAGCGCGCTGCAGCAGATCGGCGGTATTCATAAGACAAATATAGTTGTATGAACTATGATTTGTGTGATTGAATGAAAACTATGACGTCCGGATGCAAAAATCATAGTCCCTCAAAAAATCAGTAAAATCATAGTTCAGACTCCCCACGCCACCATTTTAAATACTTCCATCGTACGCTCTGAGCATTTTTCCCACGTGTATTTATCAGCGAGGGGTTTTTTATTGTCCAATATGGTGTTATACAGGGCAGTATCCTCAAGCAAAGTCTTTAGTCCGGCGCCAATTTTCCCGGTATCGTAAGGATCGACGAAGACAGCCGATTCAGACAGTACTTCTCTCAAAACAGGTATATCGGATACGACCGAAGTGATGTTGTACAGCAGTGCTTCCAGCGGCGGAAATCCAAGACCTTCTATCTCGGATACAAAAAGGAATGCGCTGGCGTGGATGAAAAGGTCTTTCAACTCATCGGCTTTTGCGTATTTGATAAAGCTTATGTCAGCATTGTCCATCGGGACATCAATATCGGTACTATCTATACCGCAAACTTTAAGTGGCAGCGGATCGCTGGCGGTTCGGGCGTATGCCAAATAGCCCTTGATAAGATTGACCTTGTTTTTGTGCGGAAAATTCGATGTGATGGCAAATATGTATTGGCCGCGCTTGTCGTTTACGGTCTGATTTCCTGCAACAGTGACTCCGTTATAGATCACGTTGATCTCTTTATGGTTGCCGGAATACGCCGTGATCTTCTCCTTAGAAAAATTAGAAACGGTTATGATGCTGTTGGCTATGTGGATGGATCGCAGCATCATTTTGGTAATGACCAGGTTGTGAAAAAAACCAAAATAATGCGGGCGTTTCTCGCGGTAGTAAAAGGGAATCATATCATGAACCGTCACCACGATCAGTGGCCTGGTCTTTCTTTTGCCGAACCCCGGTGAAAATCCTTTCGGCGAGAAATAGATATCGGCGTTTTCTTTTTTGGCCGTCTTTATCGCGTTGTAATATCGCCAGTAAAACCTTTGCGCCATGGACGGGTAGTTACCCGATACCAGCCTCACGCGGATATTTCGATGATCCGGCACATCTGACCCGTATTCCGCGGAGCACGCAACCGTGAAGTTAACGCCTGGATTATTCAAAGCAAGGGCATCGAGCAGCGCCAGGCCATACTTATATATCCCGATGCTTTTGCCCCGGTCGAAAGCGACTTCATAAAGATCATAGAAAACTCTCACACCAATAGATTTGAACGATGCAGCTACATTTGGCGCGGAAAGTACGAGCAGGGATCGGAAAATATGGGATTAAAATAAACAAATATTTCTGAAATATGCTGAGGTGCAGCTATTTCCCGGATTACACTACCCTGCCGCTATCCAACCTCAAAACCTTCGTCACGCTGTCAGGTATTTCGTGGTGGTAATGGGTGACATAAATAAGCGTCACATTGCTGAGTTCACAAATGACATCTACTATGTTTTTGAAATGCCGCTGCTGATGCGAGTCCAACCCCTGGCAGGGTTCGTCAAAAATGAGCAGGGTGGGGTTTTTGATGAGCGCCCTGGCCAGTAAGCATAATCTTTGAGCGCTGGCGGGAATGTTTCTGAGCAAGTGACGAGCATATTGGTCA
>JAFDZL010000261.1 GCA_018266935.1 Bacteroidota bacterium
ATGCTGTTCGCCTTCGGTGGTTAAATTGCTGGAAGGTTATCGCAAAGCTAAGGCCCCCGTTGAAGCTCATATTTTGGAAAGAGGCGATCATGGTTTCAACATGGGAAACCGGTCAAAGCTGAAAGCCGTCAATACCTGGCCCCAACGCATGGCTGATTGGCTGATTGATAATAACTTTTTTAAGTACACAGGTGAAAGAGCGAAAGTAATGCACTGATGTTGTTGAAAGGTTGGAAAGTTGAAAGGTTGGAAAGTTTTTTAATTTGATCAAGGTTACTAATGCACATTGCATTTGAGGTGCGGTATGGTGGTCCAAATGAAAAAATTTAACACATAACCGCACTTAATAACGTTTCAACTTTACAACTCCCGATAGTTATCGGGACCAACTTTGCAACAAGAAAATGGCAAATTTCCAGGACATCATCAATTCAGAAAAGCCGGTACTGATCGATTTTTCAGCCGAATGGTGCGGCCCGTGTAAAATGATGCCGCCTATTTTGAAAGAAGTGAAAGACGAGCTGGGCGACAAGATCACCATCCTAAAGATCGACGTGGACAAAAACCCTGAGGTAGCCAATGCTTACCGGATACAAAGCGTCCCCACGCTGATGATATTCCAAAAGGGCGAAACCAAATGGCGGCAAAGCGGCGTAATGCAGGCGGGCCCATTGAAAGCTATTATCGGGCAATATTTATAGTTGATTGAGTTAGTAGAAGGCAAAGATAACCTAATCAACCACTTAACTCAATCCAACTTAATCAACTTTCCTACAAATAACTCAACCACCATTGCGTGTGTGAGCGTTTGTAATTAGCGTACCATCGGCATGGAAAATACAGGATCAAAATCACGCAGAACCATACCACGTAAACGCCCCCCAAACTAAAACCGAACTCATCGGGCTGAAATAATATCGGCCCCTGGTGCGGGTTGACGATCTGGCTGGTTTTAAAGCCTGAGATAAAGAATATGGCTATTGTCGATAATCGTATCAAGTACCAATGGCATAAATAATAGAAGAACGGCACATTACCATAAACAAATAAGATTGATGTAAACTTGTTCTTGACTTTCTCAGTTAAGGCTAATATCAGCAAAGATGTGCCGACCGTCATGCAGGTATAAAGCAGTGACGGCGGGTATTTGGTCACGTTAAAAAATGATATGATACTGAGTGTTGCTGTTTTCTGCGAAGCCCACGGGTTGGGGTCGCCATAAACATTGAAGAAACGCAGTAGGACGAAAACAGCAAGCACCGCCAAACCTGAGTAAAGCAATATCTTACGCCTTTTAACAGCGTCATAAGTTTTTACATACAGTGAGCCGAAGGCATAGCCTATCATCATTAAACCGGCCCATGGCAAAAGCGCATAGGCTGCCAGCAGGCCCCGGTTCGCGGCGCCGGGATAAGGCCAGAAATCACCGAAACCCCGTCCAGACAACAGCAGCTTACCCCATAAAGTTCCGCTCACCGCCGGCGATGGCATATCCTGCGGGTCAAAAATGTTATGCCCCAATACGATGATGAGGCCGAGAGCCGCGATAATTGGTAAGCGCAAGCGTGCCCAAACTAACAGCCCGAGTACGATCATACTGCCGCCGATGGCCCAACTCACCTGTAATATCTGCACATGATAGGTGGGATCGAGCGTAATGGCCAGGTTGATAAGGACCAATTCGATCACGATTAACCACAAGCCTCGTTTGATCAGAAATGAACTGAACTGCGCATGTGTACGCCGGGTACCGGCCAAATAAGCCGACATGCCGCTCAGGAACACAAATGCAGATGCGCAAAAATGTGTGATCCACCGGGTGAAAAACAAGAATAGCGTGGTATTGGCCAGGTCCGTAGGCTCGGGATGATGGTAATGATAAAAATCCCTGCAATGATCTATAGCCATGATCACCATGACCAAACCGCGCAAAATGTCGATCGAAGCGATGCGCTGCTTCGGTCCGGGTTCAGTAAGTGTCGCTGTGTTCGTGTAAACGGGTGAGGCTGTTGCCATAAGTTGTGGGTTTGATCGGGAACGAATTTAATCAAAAAAAGCGTTTTAGCAAATGCATTTGCTAAATAAATTAGCCAATATTATTTGTTTAAACTTCTGTTTATAAATAACTTAACCACCATTGACTGTGTGATCGCTTGTATTTGCTGTGCCATCGGCAGGGGCTGGTGTTATTCAGGAAAAAATCCCGCGTATGATAGATAGCCATCAGCAGCATGATCCGTCCACCCACAATGTCGATGGACGCAATACGTTTTTTGGCGCCTGGTTCGGCTAACGCGGTCATAGTAATCTTATACCTGGAACCGAATTTAGATAATCGGGTATTCATTTTTATCCGGGCCTGCTGAATTTATGTTTTTCGCACATTTGAGCGGCGCCATTTAACTAAAGATAACTTAGCCACCATTGCTGATGCGATCTCTTGTACCTGGCGAAGGCACGGCATGGAAAATAAAGAATAACAATCACCGCAAACCAAACCACGTAAACCAGGCCAAGACTATAACCCATGGTATCGGGGCGGAAGAAGAACATCGTTTTCGGGTTATACATATCCTTTGCGCCGTAACCGGACAGATAAAACTCGGCAACGCTGAACGCCCGTAAAAGAAACCAATGCATAATGTAATATAGAAACGGCACGTTCCCGAAGACGATAAAAATATCTGTTAGCTTGTTTTTCACTTTTTCCATCAAGGCCAACAATAAGAGACCCGGCCCCAGCGTAACACATAGATACAACAGCGATGGCGGGTATTTACTGACATTCAGAAACGAGAGGATGTTTAAGGTCATAGTACCCTGTGCGGTCCACGGCGCCGGATCCCCATAAATGTTGAACGTGCGCAGAACGAAAAATAATGCCAGCAGGAACAGGCCTCCTGCCGTCAGTATCCGCCTCCGTTTGGCAGCGGCAAATGTTGATTTGTACATCAGCCCGAAAACATAACCCAGCATCATCACGCCGGCCCATGGTAATACGGCATAATTGGTTTTTATAAAAACCGGTCCGGTCATGTGAAAAAATTCACGATGCCCGGTCAGTAAAAGCTTCCAAATGAGACCATCCGTACCTGTTTTCGGCAGCGGCAAATAATCCAGTATATCGTGCCCAAAAACCAGTACGACACCGGTAGCGGCGATCACCGGCATAGGGAGCCATATCCATATGCCCAGAATGATCATGCTGGCGCCAATGGCCCATATCACCTGCAGAGGTAGAACGCGATGCAGCGGGTCCATAGAAAAAGCAAACCTGATGAAGACCAGTTCCACTGCAACCACCCAAAGGCCTCTCTTGATCAAAAAAGCGCTTAATTGTTTTTTGGTTCGCCTCCCGCCGGCCAGCTGCGCCGAAATACCGCTAAGGAAGACAAATAATGGGGCGCAGTAATGTGTTATAAAACGGGTAAAGAATAAAATAGGCGTGGTGGTGATCATGTTGGTCGGATCGTTCGCTGCAATTGCGGGGTGAAAATAATCCCTGACGTGATCGATGGCCATGATCACCATGATCAGGCCGCGCAGCATATCGATCGATTCGATACGGCGCTTTTGCACAGGCGCCGCAGGTGCGGTATTATTCATTCTTGTGACGGGCGCCAGCGTAATGTTATCCATTCTTCAGAAAAATTAAATTGTGTTCAATAGTAAGGGTTGCCGGGCGGGCAAATTTGCGATATGCCGCCTCAATGCCACAGGTTAAGCTCATGCACTTAAAACTGTGACCTTCCGGTGATCTTTTAGCCGTCTCAAGCCGACCATCAGGCCTGCCGGCGGACTATTTCCATAAGCTGATCAGCCACCATTGCGGCTGTACTTTTTGAATTTTTTTAATGCCGGGAATGTGAGAGATAGATTGGCTGTCGCGATTGTTCGTTTCAGTTGCGGGTACGGTAGTTTTAGCTTGCCTCATGAGAAAAAAAATTTACAAAACCAGGCGAATTCATCTTGGGTACTACGCCTGTTGACGCTGTGAGGACGGCGGGCGCGGAGGTTTGGTTGCCTCACATTTTTAGTATTGGCAATTTTGACAATCCGGCCATAACTTAAAAAATATACTTATTATTTCATTTAATCGTTCAATGTGTTACTTTTACACAATACCAACCAATTAAACCAGTTTACTTATGACTTCAAGACGTGATTTTTTGAAAACCTCTGCCCTGTTGTCGGCGGGGATGATGGTAGCGCCGCAGCTTTTTGCTTACGATAAAAAGTATATCGGCCTGCAGCTTTATACCGTTCGCAACGCAATGGGTAAGGATGTTCCGGGCACTTTGGCCAAAGTGGCGCAGATAGGATACAACTCTGTTGAAGCCAGTTACGGCGCCGGAAAATATTATGGGCAAACGCCGTCAGACTTTGCCGCTTTGCTTAAACAGAATGGCCTGATCATGCCGAGCTGCCATTATACACTAGGCGAAGGCCAGAATTATCCGGGCACCATCCTTACGGGCTGGGATAAAGCGGTGGAAGACGCTGCCTCCATAGGACAAAAATATATGGTGTGCGCCTGGTTATCGCCAAAGGAACGGGGTACGCTTGATCATTATAAACAACTGGCCGATGATTTCAACAAAGCCGGGGAAACCTGCAAAAAGGTAGGTATCCAGTTTTGCTACCATAACCACGATTTTGAATTTGAACAGCAGGATGGCAAATATCCGTATGAGATACTGTTGGAAGACACGGATAAAAACAATGTGAAATTTGAGACCGATCTTTACTGGCTAACTAAGGCCGGTCAGGACCCGGTTGCGCTGTTTGACAAACACCCCGGCAGGTTCCCGCTGTGGCATATGAAAGACATGGATAACACACCTAAAAAGATGTTTACCGAGGTAGGCCACGGCGTAATCGACTTTAAAAAGATAATGGCACACAATAAAAAGGCCGGTTTGAAGTATTTCTTTGTAGAACAGGACATATGCCCTGGTGATCCTTTTGTAAGCATCACCCAAAGCATTGATTATATCAAAAAGAATCTCGTTTGATCTAAATTTTGAATGACTGATGGTAGCCGGGCTTTGAACGAGGGCCCGGCTTTTTTATGGCCAGATGCGCTTGAGCGGGGTATAAGAGAACCTCCGGGCGATAAACCCGTCGGCCGAATTCAGGCTAACCTGGTTTAAAGGTTTTTTGGGGAAAAATATCGAAGTCATCGTAGTTAGGCCCTTATCCGCAAATAATTCGACCGAAGCCGCATCGACGACGAGCTTGACATCAGCATGCGAATCTGACGCTATTCGCGGTGAACTGATATATTTTACAAAATCTTTGCTAAACGCTGATTCTCCTGCATCAGCGCGATCGATATACCATTGATTTTTGCCAAGGTCAAATCCGACGATCAGCTTTTCATTGTTATCATTTGACAGCGTGATCGAAAAGCTTCTCAATCGATCAGTTGAAATATCAAGCTCATATTGATTGCCCCCTCGCTTCGTTTTCTTCACGTCCAAGATTGTGCCCTTGATCGAACTCAATTCTTTCACCGGCCTCGAAGTCAGGTAATACTCATCCCTAACTTTGAGCAGCTTTAATTCCCTCGGCATAGTCATCGCGCTACGCCACTCCTTAGTCGGCACTACTGTCGCGTATTGCCAGTTGCTCATCCATCCCAGGAAAATGCGGCGGTTGCCGGTATTGCTGTAGGTTACCCCGGCATATTCGTCGGATCCCCAATCCACCCATTTCGTTTGCCGATTATTAGGCGAAAATGTCTTGCCGTCAAAACTTCCTGTAAAATACTGCGTAGCCGAACCACCCTGCGGGCCTCCCGGATTGATATTGACGATCAACACCCATAGGTTTTTGCCGTCATTAGCGGTCATTGGAAACAGGTCGGGACATTCCCAAACCCCGCCGTGGGCACCCATATCCTGTCCGAACTCGCTTTCTTTCGTCCACGATCTCAGGTTTTTGGATGAATAAAATGTGATCCGGTCCTTTGTCGCCAGGGTCATGATCCATTTCTTTTGCGGCGCATACCACATTACTTTCGGGTCGCGGAAATCGCTGATGCCGGGATTGATCAGCACCGGGTTATGCGCGTACTTCGTCCAGGTATTGCCGCCGTCATTACTGTAGGCTATGCTTTCATTCTCAGTATCATTCTTGCCATCCTTTTCCCTGGCCTGGTTGTGCTGCGTGAAGATCGCCACCAAAGGCGGCTGCCCGTTTTTGCCAAAGCCGCTGGTATTGTTATAGTCAACAACCACACTGCCCGAGAATATAAGGCCGATGCTGTCAGGATAAAGCGCGATAGGCTTATTCTTCCAATGGATCAGGTCGGTACTGACGGCATGGCCCCAGTGCATAGGTCCCCAAACCGTGGCTTTAGGATAATACTGGTAAAACAAGTGATAAACGCCTTTATAATAAACCAGGCCGTTCGGGTCATTCATCCAATGCGCCGGCGGTGAAAAATGGATCTGCGGACGGTACTGTTCATGGTACTGCTGTGCCAGGCTGGTAAATGCAAAGCAAATAACGATAAGTATTAAACCGGCTTTTCTTACCATATTAATGCATCGTTAAAGTCCGCTCCATGTTTTCCAAAGACTTGCCCTTGGTTTCAGGCATCAGTTTCCACACGAATAACAGCTGGAGGAACATCATCACGCAAAAAAACAGGAATATGTACTCCCCGGCAACGTTCGTCCTGACGGCAGGGAACAGGAAGGTAATGATGGTAGCCATCGTCCAGTGTGTGAAGCTGCCCAGCGACTGCCCTTTCGCGCGAACCTG
>JAFDZL010000262.1 GCA_018266935.1 Bacteroidota bacterium
AGGCGAAGGCGTTCAGCACCTGGCTTTGGCGACAGATCACATTGTCGAAACGGTGACCGAACTGAAAAACCGCGGCGTAGAATTCCTGCACGTGCCAACAACCTATTACGATGACCTGCTCGACCGCGTGGGCCATATCGACGAGGACCTTGAACCGCTGAAAGAGCTCGGCATCCTGGTCGACCGTGACGACGAAGGTTACCTGCTGCAAATATTTACCAAACCGCTGGAGGACCGCCCGACTGTATTCTTCGAGATCATCCAACGCAAAGGAGCACGTTCATTCGGGGCCGGTAATTTTAAGGCGCTTTTTGAAGCAATAGAAAGAGAACAGGAATTGAGAGGAAATCTTTAGGATTTCAGATTTAGTTGAGCCGGGCAAATGCCCGGCTTTTTTTATTTTTATACATTGACTAATGTCAGATCTAGTGACCACCTCAGACATCGTTTATCTTCTCAAAGAAATATCAAAGCCGGAACGCCTCCGCGGCATGAAACGGTTTGGCATTGATACTTCCCATGCCCTGGGGGTAACAATTCCCGAATTGCGGAAACTGGCAAAAGAAATTAAAATTAACCAGCAATTATCGCTTGAGCTTTGGGAAACAGGCATACACGAATGCCGGATATTGGCCTCAATGATCGGCGACATTAAGCAGGTCACTGCGCAACAGATGGACAAATGGGTGGCCGATTTCGATTCCTGGGATGTTTGTGACCAGGTTTGCGGCAATTTATTTGTTAAAGCGCCCTTTGTCATTGACAAAGTACTTGAATATACCGCATCCGAGCATGAATTTGTTAAACGGGCTGGTTTTGTCCTGATAGCTGAACTTCAGGTTCACAACAAAAAAATTTCTGACGATGAACTGATCAAATTTCTCCCCATCATTGAAAGGGAAGCCTGGGACGAACGGAACTTTGTTAAAAAGGCTGTCAACTGGGCCCTAAGGCAGATCGGCAAGCGGAACAGAACGCTGCTGCAGCCCGCTATTGCTACTGCTGAACGCATCCGGCAGCAGGGCACCAAATCCGCACGGTGGATCGCATCCAATGCCCTGGCAGAGTTCGGCAAACGCCTTTAATCCACGAATATAAACGGACAAAAACAGGTATATTTACAGCCTTAATTGATCAGATTAAACCATGAACAGGAGCTTTATCACCGCATTGCTGCTATTGGTAGGCAGTTGTTGCTTCGCGCAATCCAAAAACCCGCAGTATGATGCTGAATTGGCCAAAAAACTTGGCGCCGATGATTACGGCATGAAGACTTATGTAATGGCCTTTTTGAAAACCGGCCCGAACCGGCTTAAGGATTCCACCGCACGTGCCCAACTTCAAAAGGCACACCTGGAAAACATCATGCGGCTTGCCAATGAGGGTAAGCTGATCGTGGCTGGCCCGTTCCTGGATGACCAGGATATTCGTGGCATTTTTATCTTCAATGTTAGCTCGGTTGAGGAAGCTAAAAAACTGACAGAGTCCGATCCTGCGGTAAAGGCCGGGTCGCTGGTGATGGAGCTGCATCCATGGTATGGTTCAGCCGGATTGGTTGAAGCATTCAGGCTGCACAAAAAAGTGGAAAAAAAGAGTGTAGCCGATTGATTTTCGTGCTTTTTCTAAGTTTTTATAGCGGGGTTAAGCGGATTAAATGCAGAGTTAAATAATTGAAAGTCATGGGAAATTTATTGCCCATATTACCCATTTTTCAAGTTTCAGAGTCTTAGCAAGTGTCATTTTTACATAACTTCTGCGGCTTATTTTCCGTACAATAAGGGATTGTTAATGAAGAAAATATAAACAGCACTTAAAACCTGGGGCTTCGTCCTGAAAAAGGATGGTCTTTGATTTGCAATGGCAACGGGGATAAGTGTACCCGATTGGGTGCATATCCATATAAAACTGACTAATTAACTAATTGATAACCACCATAGATAAATTTCTGTGATCAAAAAATAGCATGAGCGTCACTGAAGGGGATAAATTTTCTTATGATGGTGATTTCCATTTGACCCATATTATAAACAATATCAATACGGGTATATGGGAATATAATATCACTTCGAAAGAGGTTAAATGGTCGCCGGGTTTTTATAACCTGCTGGGTTATGAGCCGGGCGAGATAGCCCCTTCATATGATTTCTTTTTCGAGAATCTGCTCTACTACGAAGATAAACCACTATTCCTAAGGTCGATCAACCGGCATTTCCAGGAGGCTCCGGAAACCATCAGGGTCAGGTTGCTGACCAAGGAATCCGGCTACCGGTGGTTTGAGAGCACGGCTAAACGATGGGACGATAAT
>JAFDZL010000263.1 GCA_018266935.1 Bacteroidota bacterium
ATGTAAGGTGCGAGGATAAAGAGAAAGGTAAATAAATTCGGAATTGAAAATTCGACATTCGAAATGATAGAAGAAATAATCCAGCAATATCCAACGGCATACGATCGTATTAAAAAAGCGACCGAGGCGCATGGTTTTCTGATGGGATCGGAGGTGTCAACCTGTTCCCTGCTGAAGACACTGGCGGCCAGTAAACCCGGAAGCAAGTTCCTGGAACTGGGAACCGGCACCGGTTTGGCGACAGCCTGGATACTGGATGGCATGGATGCTTCATCGATGCTGGTGTCATTGGATAATGATGAAACCCTGCTGAACATCGCCAAAGAAAACCTCGGCGTGGACAAGCGCTTGACGCTGATCTGCACTGACGGCGGAGAGTGGATAAAAAGAAACGCCAACCAGAAATTCAGCTTTATATTTGCAGATACCTGGCCGGGTAAATACCAGTTACTGGATGAAACGCTCGCCATGCTTGAAAAAGGAGGGTTGTATATCATCGACGATATGCTGCCTCAAAACAACTGGCCGGCTGGTCATTCTGAAAAAGTAAAGCATCTTTTGACCGAACTTGATAAGCGCGATGATGTGGTAATTACAAAAATGGGCTGGGCTTCGGGGATTGTGATAGCGGTAAAGAAATAGGTGAAAGGCGAAAGTTAAAAGGTTGGCCGCATGCTAACCAATGAACTAATGAACAAGTAAACTAATGAACAAGTAATAATCGGTGTAATCAAAAAAACATCGGTGTAATCAAGAGAAAAATCAGACAATGGCAAAACTAAATTTCGGCGGCACTGAAGAAAATGTGGTAACCCGCGAAGAGTTCCCTTTATCAAAGGCACAGGAAATATTGAAGAACGAAACCGTAGCTGTTATCGGCTATGGCGTTCAGGGTCCGGGCCAGGCGCTCAATCAGAAAGACAATGGTATCAACGTGATCGTTGGTCAGCGTAAAAATTCAAAAACATGGGATAAGGCGGTTGCTGACGGCTTCGTACCCGGCGAAACCCTTTTTGAGATCGAGGAAGCACTCGAACGCGGCACCATTATTTGCTACCTGCTGAGCGATGCCGCCCAGATCGAGTTGTGGCCGACTGTTAAAAAACACCTTTCTAAAGGGAAAGCCCTTTACTTCTCACACGGTTTCGGCATCACTTTCAAAGAGCAAACCGGCATCATCCCGCCTGCTGATGTGGACGTGTTCCTGGTTGCCCCTAAAGGTTCGGGCACTTCGCTGCGCCGTATGTTCCTGCAAGGCCGTGGCCTGAACTCGAGCTTCGCCATCTTCCAGGATGCTACCGGTCATGCACGTGACCGTGTTATCGCTTTGGGTATTGCTGTAGGCAGCGGTTACCTGTTCGAAACCGATTTCAAGAAAGAAGTTTATAGCGACCTTACCGGCGAGCGCGGTACTTTGATGGGCTGTATCCAGGGTGTATTCGCCGCTCAATACGATGTATTGCGTAGCAAAGGTCACTCCCCTTCGGAAGCGTTTAACGAAACGGTTGAAGAGCTAACCCAGTCATTAATGCCGCTGGTAGCAGAAAACGGTATGGACTGGATGTATGCCAACTGCTCAACCACCGCTCAGCGTGGTGCGTTGGATTGGTGGAAGAAATTCCGCGACGCTACCAAACCTGTATTTGAAGAATTATACAACAGCGTGGCAACAGGCAAAGAATCACAGCGTTCTATCGACTCGAACAGCCAGCCGGATTACCGCGAAAAACTGAATAAGGAATTGCAGGAGCTTCGCGAAAGCGAAATGTGGCAGGCAGGTAAAACTGTTCGTAGCCTGCGCCCTGAAAACCAGGTAGTGGAAGCTTAAATTTAGTAGCGGTTGCAGCAGCAAGTGGCAGTTAGTAACTGCTACTGCCACTGCAACTGCCACTTCTAAATAAATTACAATGAGTAAGACATTATTCGACAAGATCTGGGATGCGCACGTAGTGAGCAGCAAGGAAGGTTTCCCGGATATATTGTACATCGACACGCAGTTCATTCACGAAGTGACGAGTCCGCAGGCATTTGACGGCTTGCGTAAACGCGGCATCAAGGTTTTGCGACCAAAGCAAACGGTTGCCACGGCCGACCATAACGTGCCGACATGGGACCAGCACTTGCCTATCAAGGAAGAACTTTCGCGCTACCAGGTAGATATGCTGGCTAAGAACTGTAAAGAATTCGGTATTGAATTCTATGGTTTGGGACACCCTTACCAGGGTATTGTGCATATTATAGGTCCTGAATTGGGCATTACCCACCCGGGCGGTACTTACGTTTGCGGCGATAGCCATACTTCAACGCATGGAGCTTTTGGCGCAATCGCGTTCGGTATCGGAACTTCGCAGGTAGAGCAGGTTTTGGCCACGCAGTGTTTGCTGCAATCCCGTCCTAAAAGGATGAAGATCGAGGTAAACGGCAAGCTGCAAAAAGGCGTTGGCGCGAAGGATATCATCCTGTATATCATCAGCCAGATATCCGCAGCCGGCGGTACCGGTTACGCAGTGGAATATGCCGGCGATACGATCCGCTCCATCAGCATGGAAGGCCGTATGACGATATGTAACATGAGCATCGAAATGGGCGCCCGTTGCGGCTTGATCGCACCGGACGAAACCACCTTCAACTACGTAAAGGGTCGCGAGTTTGCGCCAAAGGGAGAAGAGTGGGATAAATCACTTGCATATTGGAAAACGCTTTATAGTGACGAAGATGCACAGTTCGACAAAGTACTGAGCTTTAGGGCTGAGGACATCGAGCCGATGATCACGTACGGAACCAATCCGGGTATGGGTATCGGTGTTACACAGCACGTGCCTAATACGAAAGACATCGACGCAACTGAGCAATTGTCATACGCCAACTCATTGAAGTACATGGGTTTGCATGATGACCAATCCATGTTGGGCCAGCCGATAGATTATGTCTTTATCGGAAGCTGTACCAATGCCCGTATCGAGGACCTGCGCCAGGTGGCCAACTTCCTGAAAGGCAAAAAGAAAGCCGATAACGTAACGGTTTGGATCGTTCCCGGTTCAAAACAAGTGCAAAAACAAGCTTTGGCTGAAGGGTTAGATAAGGTATTCGAAGCAGCAGGTATTCCATTGCGCGAACCCGGGTGCAGCGCATGCCTGGCCATGAACGAAGACAAAATCCCCGCAGGGAAATATTGCGTCTCCACTTCGAACCGGAACTTCGAAGGACGCCAGGGACCGAATTCGAGGACGTTCCTTGCCAGTCCGCTGACTGCCGCAGCTGCTGCGGTGACAGGCAGGATAACGGACGTGAGGGAGTTGTTGAATGAACCAGAGTTAGTATGATCCTTGAGGTTGCCATACTAGATGTAAAACCCGGTTTGGAGCATGATTTCCTGGCGGCTTTTGCCAAGGCGCAGGCTATCATTGCAAAAATGACGGGATATATCTCGCACCAGTTAAAAAGATGCCTGGAAGATTCCAGCCGCTTTATTTTACTCGTGGAATGGCAGAAATTGGAGGATCATACCGAAGGCTTCCGCAAGTCGGAGGAATATAAAGAATGGAAAAGTTTGTTGCATCATTTTTATGATCCGTTCCCGGTAGTAGAGCATTACACAGAGGTGAAAGGATAAAGGTGAAAGGCAAAAGGTTGTGACGTTATAAAAATGACTGAATGACATAATGACAAAAAAATCGGTGTAATCACGAACTACATCGGTGTAATCTTAAAAAAATGACTAAGATTTTCAAACACGTACAAAGCACCGTGG
The DNA here is from genome assembly GCA_018266935.1 of Bacteroidota bacterium. Taxonomy (GTDB): domain Bacteria; phylum Bacteroidota; class Bacteroidia; order Sphingobacteriales; family Sphingobacteriaceae; genus Mucilaginibacter. The sequence continues at coordinate 3,752 of JAFDZL010000263.1, forward strand.
TGCCGCTGCCGATAGAGAATATCGACACCGACCAGATCATCCCGGCGCGCTTTTTAAAGGCCACCACCCGCGAAGGGTTCGGCAATAACCTGTTCCGCGACTGGCGCTTTGACGGCGACGATAATCCGAAGGACTTTG
>JAFDZL010000264.1 GCA_018266935.1 Bacteroidota bacterium
CAACAGCGCTGCCTGCGCTTATAAGAATTTGATCGTCAAAACTTATTGAAACAATGATCAGGAATTTCATCAAAACAGCCTGGCGGAATATGATTCGCCATAAAGCACATACTGCGATCAATGTCGTGGGACTGGCGCTGGGCATTACCTGCTGCCTGTTTATTTTCCTGTGGGTACAGGATGAACGGGGTATTGACAATTTTCATAAAAATGGCAAAAACCTGTATGTACTGTACGAAACGACCACCGCCAACGGGCATATCAATTCAGACTATAACATGCCCATAAACTTCGATACAACTGTGAGGCCGGTAAAACGTACCTACCTGGTGCAGACGGCTAAGGCCATGGTGCCCGGTATCGTGAACATCGCCAGTTATGCGACAGGTTATGACCTTCCATGGGGGCACCCTGAAACCTTGCAGGTGGGCGAGAAGATGGTAAAGATGAACGGTTCGCGTGCCGGCGCCGATTTTTTCAAAATGTTCAGCTACCCGATCATTGCGGGGAATAGTGCAGCTTCAGCATTGAGCGACCCCGGAAACATAGCAATATCACGCCATACCGCCGCCGTGTTTTTCGGCAGCCCCGAAAATGCCGTTGGCAAAACGATTCGCTACGAAAACCGCTACAATTTTATCGTCAGCAGTGTTTTTGAAGATCTGCCGGCGAATAGTTCGCTGAAATTCGATTTCCTGCTTAGCTGGGAGCTGCAGAACAGCAAACTCGAATGGTCGTCGAACAGCTTTGATACTTATATCCGATTGGCTGATAATGCCGATCCGAAACGTGTCGAGGCCGCTATCAACCAATATGTGCTGCCAAACCTGAATTTGCCAAAAGGTGTCTTGTCAAATGTGAATTTGTCCAAAGGCTTCCAATATCATATAGGCCTTCAGCCTTTCGGCGACAGGTACCTGCACAATGTTTTCGCTAATGGTAAACCCTCTGAAGGCCGCATTGAATACGTCAGGATATTCAGCGAGGTAGCTATATTTATCCTCATTATTGCCTGTATCAATTTCATGAACCTGGCAACCGCGCGGTCGGTAAAGCGGGCCAAAGAGGTGGGGGTGCGGAAAGTAGTGGGGTCGGGCAGGAACACGCTCATTGCCCAATTCTTTGGCGAATCGCTCATGTTCTCGCTTATGGCGATGGTGCTTTCTATCGTACTGTTGCTCTGCCTGTTGCCGGCTTTTAATAGTTTTACCGGCAAAAATTTTGGCTTCCCGCTGGCGCAGGGATCTTTCTGGATGTCACTCATCGCCATCTCATTATTTACCGGTATTGTGGCCGGAAGCTACCCGGCGCTGTATCTTTCCGGTTTGAACCCTGTCCGCACGATAAAGGGCACCCTGCGTTTCACTGCCGGGGCTTTATGGTTCCGCAAAGGACTGACGGTGTTCCAGTTCGTTTTGTCGATCATCCTGCTGATAGCCACCATCGTCATCACACGTCAAACCAGCTACGTGCAGCATGCTCATTTGGGTTATGATAAGGAAAACCTGGTCTATACACGTATTGAAGGTGAGCTTTCAAATAAGAATAAATACTTGTTGTTCAAACAGGAGGCGCAGAAACTGCCGGGCATCGCGATGGTCGACCGGACGACCGAGGTGCCCCAGGATATGGACTTTGTGGTATATGACGACGAGATCACCTGGCCCGGCAAGGAACCTAATTTTTCAGTGGGGGTGAAGCCGGCTTCGGTTGGCTTTGATTTTGTGAAAATGATGAAGCTGCAGATCGTACAAGGGCGCGATTTTTCACCCGAAAACCCGACCGATTCCACCGATGCCTTTATCATCAATGAAACAGCGGCAAAGGAGATGTACCATGGGAAAGCCCTCGGCCAGCGCGTACAGTCCTGGGC
>JAFDZL010000265.1 GCA_018266935.1 Bacteroidota bacterium
ATAATACGCATCCATTTCATCATAAAAAAGGTAAGGGTAACTTTGCTGAAACGAATGGATGCGCAAAGTGTCGCGGCCATTGTAATAAACCGTATCGGCATTAAACCCGGTATAGTCGATCAGGTACAACGAACGCCACGGCGTAAAAGAGCTGTTCAGACCGCCCCCATGAAAGGAGAAAGAATAATGCGAGGCCCTGCTTACGCTGCCATTGTTAGAAAACTGCACATAATCCATGAAGTCGAAAGCCGAACGGGTATAAGTCGTGTCATTAAAGATCAGACCATGATAGGTTTTATGATAGATCCATAGCTTCACTTCCTGCCATTTGGCGCCTGATATCGGGTAGTTCGGCCCGGGATCTCGCTTGCAGCATGACGATAAAATGAAAAGGGACAGGATCAGCAAACCGTATTTCTTTCGCATAAGGTTGATATAAGGTCTTAGGAATTAATACGGGGCCGTTCAGGGAAATGCTACAGGGGTATTTTATTTTTCCGGTTCTTGCCTATAGCAGAAGCCTGGCCGGGTTCTGCCTGTTGTCCCAAAATACCAATAATTCAACCTGGGTTGACTTTATTCGATAGAAAAGACTAACCTGCTTAACCAAAACGCAACGATAAGATTCATTTGCTTTTGAATACTGATAAAGTAGTGGATTACGGCTAATATGGGATAGCGCTTGCTCGGTTCTGTCTATAAAATTCTCAATCTCACGAAGGGTCCATTGCTCATCCAGGTAATCTAATATTTTGTAATAACTAATCCTGGCCCGCGGCGACCAAATAATAGGATAAGACATTATTTTTTAGGATAACGCGCCCTGATTTCGGCCATTACCTCCTTATGTGGGATACCTTCACCCCGGTCGAGTTCCGATTTGGCCTCTTCAATAGCTTGCTTGACCTGAGATGGCAGGGAAGGCCAAAAGTCTTGTTTATTGGTATCGAGCAAAGAGTCTATCTCACTGAGCAATACATCATCATCTGTCCTCATTATCTTTTCCAGTATCTTATACTTGTGTTCAATATCCATGGCTGAATAATTTATTTAAAGTTAATCATTTTTAAGAAATTTTCCCCAACGCCTGCTCCAAATCCTTAATCAAATACTCCGGCTCTTCCAACCCTACATACATCCTTATCAACTGCCAGCGGTTGTATCCAGTGGCGTCATATTCTTCTTCAGGAATAGCCGCAATGGACGGAATGATCAAACTCTCATGCCCGCCCCAGGACACCGCCATCAGGATATGCTGTAGCGAATCGCAAAAAGTCTCGATCTTTTTCAGCGCCGGGTCCTTCAGGGTAAAGCTGAACAAGCCGCCGCAGCCCTGCATTTGTTTTTGACCCAGTTCGTACTGCTTAAAATCGTCCCGGAACGGCCAGATCACTTTATCCACCAGCGGGTGTTTCGCAAGCCAGTCGGTCACCACTTTGGTGCTTTCAAAACTGCGTTTGATGCGCAGGGGCAGTGTCCTCAAGCCACGGATCAGCAGCCAGGCCGAATGCGGCGATAGGGCAGGGCCGATGGTCATAAACTCGTGGTCGAATATTTTTTTAATCAGTTCTTTTCTGCCGGTCACTACGCCGGCAACGACGTCCGAATGCCCGCCAATATATTTGGTTGCTGTTTGTGCCGAAAGATCGATACCCAACTCGATGGGTCGCTGGTACAGCGGCGAACAGTAACTGTTATCAATCATCGTTAAAATACCTTTCGATTTGGCTAAATCGGCCACGGCCTTCAAATCCTGCAGTTCGTAGCTAAAGGTGTTCGGGCTTTCCAGGTAGATCAGTTTCGTTTCGGGCCGAATCGCGTTTTTGAAGTTTTCGATGTCGGTACCGTCGATGAAAGTCGTCGTCACACCAAATTTCGGCAATAAGTTCTTGAACAGCTTGATGGTCCAGCTATAAGGGTTTTCAACCGAAACAATATGATCACCCTGTTCAACCAAAGCCAGTATCGGCACGCTGATAGAAGCCACGCCACTGCTGAAAACCAGCGCATCTTCGGCGCCATCCAATGCTGCCAGCTTTTTCCGTAAGATATTCAGCGTCGGGTTGTTCCCGCGCGAATACAGGTCGTAGTAATATTCATCAGCCAGCGCGGCACGGAATTCCTTCACCGTTTTCAGGGCGAAATTGCTGGTTTGGATAATCGGCGGCGATACAGCGTTAAAGTAATTTTCGCGTTCTTCGCCCAATTCGTTCAGTATATAGGAGATGTCCATTGTTAATTTGCAAGATCTGCCATAGTTGACAGGGTGTACATAAAATACATTAAAGGCAGCACATACGCTAAAATTGTTATAACGATCTTTGTTTTGGCGGCGCTATAATTTGCTTGCGTTAGCGGTTTAAAAACAATCGTTGCCATTAGGAATGGAAACGTCAGTGCGTAGAGCAAGAAAAAGAAATACCCGTTTAATAAATCGACTTCGCGGAATACAGCCAATATGGAAGCCGCTGAAAACAGCATGGTGGTCACAAATATCACCCATGATATGATTTTCATCCGTCCGAACTTTTTTTGATCGATTTTAATTACTTGCTCCATTTTTCTTCCCCGCAAAGATGTAATAAACGATGAGCCCGAAGGCATAGCAGCCGAGGCAAATAAGCCCGGCGTAGGGGTTCTCCCTAAAGGTTGCAAAAATATTGATCGTGACAAACCAGTACGAAATAATGAAAATGAGCGGCACCAGCGGGAACCATTTGATGGTGTAAATTTCCGAGGTATCCTGGTCTTTCATTTTTTTTCGCAGGATAAAGATCGTCAGCGCGGCCAATGAAAGCCCGATCGTGTCAAAAAACATCACATATTTGAGCAGCGTGGCAAACGACCCGACAAAGAAAAGAACAACCAATATAAGCCCCACAAAAACGCTCATGCCAAACTCCTGTACCTGTGTCTTCTCGTTCACCTTGTGAAATATTGGCGGCAAAATGCCGTCCTCGGCCATGGCATAATAGACGCGCGGGTTCGATAGCACATTCACGTTCACAAAAGCCAGTACCCCAAAGAACAGCAGCACCGACATGATCTTGTACCCGGCCGGGCCAAATAATACCCCCAGCATTTTGGCCGCCAAAGTTGGGGTTTGCTGCAAACCGCCCAGGCCAAGCACTTTCAGGTAGGCGAAATTGACCGCCACGTACAGAAAAATGATCACGCCAATACCAACCGCAATAGCTTTCGGAATATTGGATTTTGGGTTGACGATGTCTCCGCCGAAATTAATGGTTTGCTGGTAACCGCCGTAAGTAAAAAAAACCGGTACTAAGCACAAGCCCAGTCCCGCTAAAAGATTGTGATGCGGGACAATCACCGGCATGGATGCGGGATAGGCGTCGCTTTTGAAAACGGCAAGGCAAACCAGCAAAATGAGGCCGATCTTAAAGCTGATCAAAAAATTTTGTGTCCGCGCGCTCATTTTGATACCCAGGAAATTGATCACGTACAAGATCAATGTCGATGCGATAGTGATGATCTTTGTGCCGGTATCATTTTGCAGCGATGTGGGCAGAAGAAAAGGCTTGATATAATCGGAACCGATAAGCGCCACCGCCGCCACTGAGGCTGCGTTGCTGATGACCAGCACCCAGTTGATCATGAAGGCGAAGGCGGGATGGTAGCAATACGAATAGACCTTGTAAAAGCCGCCGGTAACCGGGTAGCGCGAGCCGATCTCAGCGAAAGTAAGCGCCCCGCACAATGAAACCAAGCCGCCGAAGACCCAGGCGCCCAGGAACACCCACTCGTTGCCCACCTCTTTGGCCGTTTCGGACGGCGTGGCGAAAATGCCCATGCCGATCACTAAGCTGATAACGATCATGGTCAGGTCGAGGCGGCTTAAGCTGGGTTTAATACTCATTTAATACCTTGTGGCTTAATTTGTTAATTTAAATTTTTAACTTCGCTGTAATCTGGCCCTAATTGGTTAATTACTGTTTAGCCCGGAAAATACCATGACCTGTATCGCAAAGCAATTTAAGCAAATATTACTAACCGCAATATTTTTGCTCATTGCCGCCTTAGCATCGCCGCAGGCGAAACAGCAAACCCATACCGGCAGGCAGTTCCGCAACTTCGAAAAGCTCACGACTGAAGCGGGTATGCAGTTTACGTTTCCGGAGGAGTTCAAAGAAATACCGGCGGTCAATACCGCAGATTTTCCGTTCGACTACGCCATATCGCTGCCCGGTAAAGATTTTGAGATATGGTTTATGGTAAGGTCAGAGAAAAACTATCCGCACGTACCACCCAGCGAAGGTTTTAATCCGGATTCTACCTACAACTTCATGGCGGTGACCGAAGCAAAGGCCCTGGCCGGGGATAATCCTGTGTCCGCGCGTACTATACCGGCGGAAATACTTGACCGCTACAACGCAGACGCCGGTAAAACCTACCTGCTCGATCTGCAGGACTTGCTGGAAACTAAACGCTACAAATACGCTCTCCTCGTAACCCTGGAAAAAAGTCATACAGGCACCATACTCGTAGTTTGCCTCGCCAACAGCAAAGGCACCGATTTCTTCCAGGATATCAATAAGGCGGTGGCATGTCTGAAGTTCAGGTGATTTTTGTTGGAAAGTTGTAAAGTTGAAAGGTTCCGGCTGCTTCATTAAGTATTTTATTCGCCGCAAGATTTTAAACATCCCTTTGATGATTTTATTTTTTTCTTCCATATTCGGCCCCAATAAGGCTGTTGGAATGTTTAAAAGTAAAAACGGTGTTTAGACGCCGCATTAGATAACTTTACAACATTCCAACCCTGCCTACCGGCAGGCAGGTTTCCAACATTACAACAATAGCATGGCAGGAGCAATAGATTACAGTGAAGACAGTATCCGGTCGCTCGACTGGAAGGAACATATACGCCTTCGCCCGGGCATGTACATCGGTAAGCTGGGCGACGGTTCGGCTTATGACGATGGCATTTATGTATTGCTGAAGGAGATCATCGACAACTCGATCGACGAGTTTGTGATGGGCGCGGGCAAAACCATCGACGTGAGCATGAGCGACCACAAGGTGTCCGTGCGCGACTATGGCCGCGGCATTCCGCTGGGCAAGGTGATCGACTGCGTATCCAAAATCAATACCGGGGGTAAATACGACAGCAAGGCTTTTCAGAAATCAGTGGGTTTGAACGGCGTAGGTACCAAGGCCGTGAATGCCTTATCGAATTCATTTACGGTTCAGTCTTACCGCGATGGTAAAACCAAGATCGCCGAATTTGAAAAAGGTGAACTGATACGCGATGAACCCGAAAAGGATACCACACAGCGCAATGGCACGGCCATCAATTTCACGCCCGACGATAGTATTTTCAGACATTATCATTTCATCCCTGAATTTGTAGAGAATATGATCTGGAACTATGTGTTCCTCAACTCGGGATTGACCGTCAATTTCAACGGTCAGAAATATTTTTCGGAAAAGGGCCTGCACGACCTGCTTTCGCGCAATACTGACGCAGAGACCATGCGCTACCCCATCATCCACCTCAAAGGCGATGATATCGAGGTGGCCATGACCCACGGTCAGCAATACGGCGAGGAATATTATTCCTTCGTCAACGGCCAGCATACTACGCAGGGTGGTACGCACCAGGCGGCCTTCCGCGAGGCGGTGGTAAAAACTATCCGCGAGTTTTACAAAAAGGAGTTTGACGCCTCGGACGTTCGTGCATCTATCGTGGGCGCGATAGCCATCAAAGTGCAGGAGCCTGTTTTCGAGTCACAGACCAAAACCAAACTGGGTTCGCAGAACGTGGGTCCGGACGGCCCAAGCGTACGTGGTTTTATCAACGACTTCGTCAAGACCGAGCTCGACAACTACCTGCACAAAAATCCCGCTACCGCCGACGCCATGCTGAAACGTATCATGCAGTCGGAGCGTGAGCGTAAGGATATCGCGGGCATTAAAAAACTAGCCAACGAGCGCGCCAAAAAGGCTTCGTTGCACAACCGCAAGCTGCGCGACTGCAAGGTCCATTTTGACGATACACACGAGCGCCGCCAGGATACCACGCTGTTCATCACGGAGGGTGATTCGGCCAGCGGATCGATCACCAAATCACGTGATGTACAAACCCAGGCCGTGTTCAGCCTGAAAGGTAAGCCCCTCAACTGTTTCGGGCTGACCAAAAAAGTGGTTTATGAGAACGAAGAATTCAACCTGCTCCAGCACGCGCTGAACATTGAGGACGGCCTCGATGGCTTGCGCTACAACAATATTGTGATTGCTACCGACGCCGATGTGGATGGTATGCACATCCGCCTGCTGATGATGACGTTCTTCCTGCAGTTCTTCCCCGATTTAGTGAAAGCCGGACATGTATCCATCCTGCAAACGCCGCTGTTCCGCGTACGCAACAAAAAGGAGACGATCTACTGCTACAGCGACGAGGAGCGCAGGAATGCCATTGCCAAATTAGGTGCAAAGCCAGAGATAACCCGCTTTAAGGGTTTGGGGGAGATTTCGCCCGAGGAATTCGGCCTGTTCATCGGCAAGGATATGCGCCTCGACCCGGTGATTTTGAAAGACGCCAACCTCAAGAGCCTGTTGGAATATTTCATGGGTAAAAACACACCCGAGCGCCAGCAGCACATTATTCGCGAGTTGCGGGTAGAAAAGGACGATGAAAGTATCAATCCGAATTTAGCGGCGGCGGGAGAAGCGGAAGAATTGGCAGTGGCGGTCTGAACCGCTTAAAGTGCTCTTCTATTGCAAGGACGGCGTAGTCTGGTCGGCTACCGGCGTTGAAAGTTTTTTACCATTTTTGTTTTTCGAGGACGGACTTAACCACCAAGCCCCACCAAGCCCCACCCAACCTCCCCTGACGCGGAGGAGTTGATAAAATTACTATGAGATTGAGATATCTGTTATTAATCGCAGCGCTGTTTTTCAGCATAAAGACCTTCGCCCAAAGCGGATTCCCTTATGCTGACGAGATTCGCGAATTCAAGCACCACGACAGCCTTAAGTTTCCTAAACCTGACGGAATTCTATTCATCGGCAGTTCATCCTTTCGTTTGTGGAACGACCTGGAACAGCGTTTCGCGGATAAACCCATCATTAAACGCGGTGTTGGCGGATGCGAACTCTCCAACATTATAAACTTCTATACGCCCTATATCTTGTTCCCTTATCATCCACGCAAAATATTCATTTATGCGGGCGAGAACGACATCGCGTATGGACATTCTGCCGATTCGGTGCTGGTCAACTTTAAAAAGCTGTACCGTATGATCCGCAAAAAACTGCCGAAGGCGCAGATCTATTACCTGTCCATCAAACCGAGCCCCAGCCGGGTAAAATACCGTGATGACGACCTGCGGGCCAACGGACAGGTAAAAAATTACATCAAAGGCAAGCGCAATTGTATGTACCTGGACATGAACGAGTCGATCTATAAACCCGGCACCACCCAGCCGGATTCAGCATTGTTTAGGGCTGATTACCTCCATCTCAACAGCAAAGGGTACGACCGCTGGCAGAAGGTGCTGGAGCCCTATGTGAATTGATTGCTTTTAAAACGGCATTTTTCAAACCGCCAAAAACAATCATGTCATTTCTGTAAAAGTCAGATAATTCGGTAACAGAATTATCTGACTTTTACAGAAATGACATTCTATTTAAAACGCCATGCGCCTATCTAAATACTTATAAAAAACGGCGCTTCGAACACATGTCCGTATTTCAGGTGCTGGATGGCTTCTTTGTGCTTGATATCAACATGTTTACCTTCGGTATCCGCGCAGCCCAGCCAGGGTTCGACGCACAGGAAATCCGCGCCGGGCTTTGCCCAGATGCCGAGGTAATTGAAATGCGGAAATTCGACTGCTAAAGTCTGATCATGCTTATCCGATTTGATCGTCACTTCGCGCGAATGGAGTTTTTTGAACACCCAGGCGTCGTCTTTGAACATTTCGCGCGTGAGATGCAGCTTTTTACCGTCGAGCTGTACCGGTTTTGTTTCGCCGTTAAAAAATCCTCCTGCCGAAAGCATATGGCGTTCCAACTTTTCTTCCGACTCAAATTCCAGGTAGTAGTCCTCGTAGCTTTCGCCGGTATGGAACGGCACATTAAAAGCCGGGTGACCGCCTACCGAAAAATAGATGGTTTCATGCTCGTGGTTGACCACCTTGTACGTTACCCTCAGGGCATTTTCGATCAGGTCGTAATGGATCTGAAAATCGAACTTATAAGGGAAAACCTCCAGCGTATGATCGGAATAGGGCAACGAAAACCTTGCCGACGATTCGTTCGAACCGATCAGCAGCAACTCGCTTTCACGATTAAAACCATGTCGTTTCATTGGGTAAGCTTTGCCTTTGACCAAAAGCTCATCATTGATCAGTCCGCCTACCACCGGGAACAGGTTCGGCGCATGCCAGGGCCAGGTGTTCGGGTCGCCCTGCCACAAGTGTTCAACGCCCGAGACCTTGTTATACAGCGAGGTCATTTCGCCGCCTTTATTGCGGATTTTTACCTTCAGGAAATCATTTTCGATGGTGGTCATAGAAATAATGGGGTTATTTCGTAAAGTTAAATACTAACCATCAAAATGCAACCTTGTTTGTCGTTATGTTCCGCACCTACGACACGGCGATATCCATTTATTTTTCTACAAACGTTTGACTCCTACCGGGTCAGGCAAATTAATCCCGGTTAATCTGTTCAATCTCAAAATCGTGTCTTAGTCGTCGTTATCTTTTTTCTTCTGCTCCAGTATCACGAAAGCGCTGCGTTTCGGCGCAGGCATCACAGCATTTTCGCCCTTTACGTATTTCCAGATCACTTCATTCAGCTCCAGGTCGGGCACGGCGTCTTCCTTAGCGAGGTTAAAATTCTGCGATTTCCGGCTGCTTTCATTATCGGCTACATTGCGCTGATCGAGGTTGACCTGCGCAGGTTTGGTTTCGTAAGGCGTCAAATCGGGCGTGTTATTGAAGCATTGGTATAGCGGTTTGGCGGCAGCGTCGTACTGGCTCATCGGCGGCAGACCTAAAATCAGCTCTATCGTCCGCAGCACACCTGACGTCGAATACATTTCGTGTATCACTGTCCCGCGTTTCACGTAAGGTCCAGCCACATATACCGGCGACCGGTGTGCATCGACATGATCGGGGCCGGCCTGTGCGTCATCTTCCAAAATAAACACGACCGATTCCTTCCAGACCGGGCTGTGCGATAGATGTTCCAGGAACTGGCCTACGGCCAAGTCGTTGTCGGCAACAGCGGCGAAGGGCGAATAAGCGCCTTTATGCTGGCCGCTGGTATGGTCGTTGCTGAAACGGATGGTGCTCAGATGCGGCAAAGCGTGTTTGGCCAGCAATGAATCAAAATCATGCGCCCAAATGCGTTCCCGGGTGGTATCCTTAATATCCAGGTCGAAACCCGGCGCTTTCACACAGTAGTGTCCTTCCAGTACTTTGATGTTGGGCTTATAGTCATCGGCGAATTCGCCGTAGGTGCGAAAGCTTACTCCGGCACGTTTGCAGTAATTCCAGATATATCCATCGCGCGGATCACCCGCGCGGCGCGTGCCTTCCGAATCATAGTTTCCGCCGCGGCTGCCGTAGCTGGTAGGCCAGGTTTTCTCGATGAAATCGGTTGCATAAGCTGCGGTGCTCCAGTTGTGGCCATCGGCGCTTACTTCGGCATCGACATAAAAATTATCGGCCAATACAAACTGGTTAACGATCGCATGCTGATTTGGCGTTATACGGTTGCCGAAAATACACAATGACGTATCGCCGGCGCCTTTGGCCACATCGCCCAAAACCTGGTCGTAAGTGCGGTTTTCCTTGATGATATAGAAAACATATTTGATTGGCGACTTATCTCCCACCTTTCTCGGGATCGGGTTCCCGGCCACGCCATCGGCTTCTCTTGTTTTCGCCGGCGTGAACGGCGTATTGGCATAAACCTGTTTGGTATATTTTTTCAATTGTTCCGGTTGCGGTGTTTTAATAAACGACAACGTTCCCTTGAACAGGCCGCCGATATACTGCTCCTTACCGTGCGAACCTTTCTGGTAACCACTGTTGTCAGCCTTTTTAAACGGCTGCGGCCCGTCCGGATTGGCCATTGAGGTAAATCCCTTGCCATTAGAAACGATGATCATGCTGCCCAGCGTCCGGACATTTGTCGGGTACCAGCCTACCGGTATAAAACCTTTGCTGTTACTCTTCCCGGCTGTACTCACATCAAATACCGCCAGGCAATTATTATCCGCATTGGCTATATAAAGCGTTTTCTCATCGGGTGACAGCGCTAAACCGTTCGTGGTCGAGCCGGTCAGGTGCGTTGGATATAGCGAGGCCGAAAGCGTTTCGATCACTTTATCGGTTGCGGTATTTATAATGGACACAGAATTATCGTTAGCATTGGCCACGAACAACATTGTGCCTTTTTTATTCAGGATCAATTCGTTCGGGTGGCTGCCGGTTTTGATGCTTTTGGCCAGGGTTCCTGTATGGGTGTCGTAAACTTCTACCCCTTCGCCACCCCATATCGAAATATAAAGTTGTTTTTCATCCGGCGAAAGCGCGCAGCTATATGCTTCGGCAGGCAGCTTCACTTTTTTGATCACCTCTCTTTTCTGCGGATCGGCTACGTAGAGCATGCTGTCTTCCTTGGTCACGGCGTAGAGCCGGGTATCGGCTCTGTTAACTACTATGCCCGTAGCGCAAACCTTGTATTTATCCCATGCGGCGGGCGCAAGCTTGATGGTGTCTGAATTGCCAAGCTTATTCCCTTCGATATGATAAGCGAGGATAATATTGTCATTGCCGCCACCGGCATAAAGCGTCTTTTCATCGTGACTGAACGCCAG
>JAFDZL010000266.1 GCA_018266935.1 Bacteroidota bacterium
AAACTGCATCCCAATGAGAAATTCGACCGGGCCGAAGCCGAGATCAGACAATATGCACCTGCCGGCACGCTGATCTATCAGAGCGGCAATACCAGCCACATGATCGCCAATTGCTCTGAACTGATCACTCAATACTCGACTGTCGTGTACACCGGGCTGGCATTAGGTAAAAAAGTGCACTCTTATTTTGACATCAACGAATTAAGAAGACTCGCCCCGCTGCAAAATGGTGGCACATCGGCCAAAAACATCGCCAATATTTGCCGTGCATATGTAGAATTTGAAGGCGACCGAAAAGCATTTTTAAAGCAATTTACCTACAGACCCGAAGAAATTCCGGTATTGGAAGAAGTGTACGCCTGATCTGATCTTATGCCAGGAAAGATAGTAATAGTTGTACAGGCGCGGATGACATCGAGCCGGCTGCCAGGGAAAGTAATGCTGCCCATCCTTGGCGAGAGCTTACTTTACCGCATGATGGAGCGCTTGCAGATGATCAAACATCCGGCGCAATTTGTGGTCGCCATCCCCAAGGAAGAAAAAGGCGGTGTTATCGAAAGTGAATGTGCCCGGATAAACATTCCTTGTTATTGCGGCGACCTTAACAACCTGCTCGACAGGCACTACCAGGTAGCGAAACTTTATAATGCTGATATCGTACTCAAAATTCCTTCAGATTGTCCGCTGATTGATCCGCGTATTATTGACCAGGTTCTTGATTTTTATTTCGAACACGAAGGCGAATACGATTACGTAAGCAACCTGCACCCCGCTACTTTTCCGGACGGAAATGACGTAGAGATCATGACCATGGCCTGCATCGAAAAGACCTGGAAGGAAGCTACCCGCAAACTGGAACTGGAGCATACAACCCCCTATATCTGGGAGAACCCGGAAAAATTCAGAATTGGTAACGTCCTTTGGGGCACTGGAAAAGATTATTCCATGTCGCATCGTTTTACCATAGATTATTCTGCTGATTACGAATTTATTAAGACCGTTTTTGAGGAATTATACCCCGGGAAGCCTGATTTTTCTTGCGATGATATTGCGAATTTGCTCGAAAAAAGACCCGACATTTACCAAATTAACGCTGAATACTCTGGCGTGAACTGGTACCGCAACCACCTCGACGAACTAAAAACGATATCAGCAGATCAGACTAAGATCATAGCACGTTGATATTATTAAATTGATTATGATGATGGAAGTTTCCACTATAGATAAAACAAAATTACAGGCAACAGCGCTTAAAGTGCGCGAGCATATTATCCGCATGGCAACAGACGGCGGGTGCTTTGTGGGCGCTTCGCTATCAGCTGCCGACCTTATCCTGTATCTGTACTCAGAGTGGCTGAATGTGAACAAGGATAATCTGGACGATCCTGATCGGGATTACCTATTCCTTTCCAAGGGCCACGACGTACCTGCACTTTACGGCACCTTTGTTGAACTGGGCCTGATGGATAGGGCGCGCTTAAAAAATCACTTATCTATCGACGATAATATTTACTGGCACCCAAACACTAAAATTCCGGGCATCGAATTTCATTCCGGTTCATTGGGCCATTTGCCATCTGTGGCGATAGGCGTAGCGCTGGATATCAAAATTCGCGGTGGTAAAAACCGAGTGGTTTGTATCCTGGGCGACGGAGAACTGAACGAGGGCACTTGCTGGGAAGCTATGCTGGTGGCTAATGCCTATAAACTGGATAACTTAATTTTTGTGGTTGACCGCAACCAATTCCAGGCCAATATGCCCACTGAAGAGCTGATCCCGCTGGAGCCGCTGCATGATAAATTCACCGCCTTTGGCGCTGCGGTTAAACGCATCGACGGGCACGACTTTGACGCTTTGCATGAGGCATTTTCGGCTTATCCGTTCCAGCAGGGCAAGCTAAATGTGGTCATCGCGGATACTGTCCGCGGCAAGGGCTTGCCAAGCATCGAACGCCGTGCCGACCGGTGGTTCTGTAATTTCACAGCGCCCGAGATCGATAGCCTGCTGAAAGAACTGCATGGCGAACATCTAACTCAACTGACATCTGAAACTTTAGTGGTAAGATAATATGACCTACGAAGAATTATTGACCAGGGAAGCATTAGCAGACGAGCGCTTTATCGTGATGACGGCCGAAAACCGCGCCCTGGTACGCAATATATACGCCCACCTGGGCAACCGTTTTATCGATACGGGTATTACTGAGCAAACTATGATCGGCGCAGCCGCAGGTTTGGCTTTGCGCGGAAGAATACCTGTTGTTCATGCGCTGGCGTCGTTCCTGACCATGCGAGCTTTTGAGTTTGTGCGCACTGACGCGGGCATTCCCAATCTGCCCTTAAAATTAAGCAGTTTTATCCCCGGCTTTTTATCGGATGGCAACGGCCCGACGCACCAGGCCATCGAAGATATTGCCCTGATGCGTGGCATCCCGAACATGACCGTCTTCGCTCCTGCCGATGAAGACGACTTGCTGAAAATGCTGCCTGATATTTGGAAATATCCATCGCCATCTTACGTGCGCATTAATACCCGCAAAACGGATTATGCGCATGCGCCGTTTGAGATTGGGAAAGCTGAAGTGATAGCCGAAGGCAGCGATGTAACTATATTGACTTACGGCCTGCTTTTCGAGCAAACCCTCGAAGCGGTTAAGATATTGAAGCAGGAAGGCCTTTCCGTCGGACTGATAAATATGCGTAGCTTAAAACCGGTTGACGAGCAAGCGATTTTAAAGGCCGCCGAAAGCACCATGATCGTAACAGTTGAGGACCACTTCCTGACCGGCGGATTGTACACCATCGTCGCCGAAACTCTATTAAAGCATCAAACATCTGCTCATGTTGTTCCTTTCGCGCTGAACGAAAGATGGTTTAAACCATCGTTGGTGCCGCAGGTATTGCAACACGAGGGCTTCACCGGCAAACAGATCGCCGAAAAGATATTGGGTTATACGACCAAAGCTGTTCAGCCGAAAATTGCTGCACAGGAATTTTCTGAGTAATTTATCTAAAGAATAACGATATGCCTAACACAGTAAAATTTAATGAGAACTATCCCGATATCACCATATCGGACGAATGGTACGCGCGCGCGCTGAAAGTGCAGAAACCGGTTACGCAAACCCTGGCTAAAGGTCCGGGACAGTATTCCAAAGGCGTCGCGCCGAAATATCTGCAGCGCGGTAAAGGTTCGCACGTGTGGGATATGGATGGCAATGAATATATTGATTATAATGCCGCTATCGGTCCGCTGTCGTTAGGCTACTGCTACCCGGTAGTTGACGAAGCGATAAAAAAACAACTGGAGGACGGCATCACTTTTTCGCTGATGCACCCGCTTGAAGTGGTGGTTTCTGAAATGCTGCAGGAAATTATCCCGAATGCCGCGGCGGTCAAAATAGCCAAAACCGGCGCCGACGTTTGTTCAGCAGCCATACGCGTATCACGCGCGTTCACCGGTCGGGATAAGATATTTTGCTGCGGCTATCATGGCTGGCACGATTGGTATATCGGCATTACCAGCCGTAACGCCGGCATTCCCGAGGCCATCCAGAATATGACCTATACTTTCGAGTATAACGATATCGAGTCGATCAAAGCTTCCCTGGATGACACAGTAGCTGCATTGATTCTCGAGCCGTTCATCTTCGAAGCACCAAAACCCGATTTCCTTAAAGAACTGGCCGAAGTCTGCAAGGCCAACGGCACACTGCTCATCTTCGACGAAATGTGGACCGGTTTCCGAATAGCGCTGGGCGGAGCACAGGAATATTTCGATGTAAAGCCCGACCTGGCTGTTTATTCCAAAGCTTGCGCCAATGGTATGCCGATCGCGTTCCTTACCGGTCGTGCGGATGTACTGGAAGCGCTCAATTCGACCGTATTCAGCTATACGACGTTTGGCGGCGAGGCTTTATCGCTGGCAGCTACGGTAGCTACGATAAATGAATTGCGCGACAAAAACGTGCCAAAATATTTGGACGAAAAAGGCGCTTTGCTGAAGGACGGTTACAACCAGATCGCTATTGAATTCGGCATGGATATCTATACCCGTTGCATTGGTTACAACTGCCGCTCGATGGTGACATTTACGCCTGAGGCCGGTAATGGACTTGAAGTAAAGGCCCTGATGCAGCAGGAAATGATCAAACGTGGCGTACTGTGGGGCGGTTTCCATAACATGTGCTTTAGCCATACCGACGAGGATATTGCATACACTTTATCGGCTTATCGCGACGTGATGCCGATATTGAAAGAAGCTATTGAAAGCGGTAATGTGAGACAATATATGAAAGGCGAACCTCTGGAAGCTGTATTCCGCAAGGTGAGCAACTATAATATAAAACCCAAAACCGCCTGATGAACCTGTTTTCATTAGAGAATAAAACGGCCATCGTAACCGGCGCAGTTGGGTTGATCGGCAAAAAGCATTGCGAAGCGCTTGCCGAAGCAGGCGCCAATGTGGTGGTTGCCGACATGAATGAAGAAGCCTGCAAAGCGTTCGCGGCACACCTGGGAACCAAACATTTGGGCGTTGCCCTTGATGTTACCGACGAGGCTTCGCTGAAAGCAGCAAAGGATAAAATATTAGATCGATACGGTAGTATCGACATACTGGTAAACAATGCGGCGATCAATGATATGTTTGAGAACCCCGGACTGGCAAAGGATCAGTCGGCTTTTGAAAACTATCCGTTGAGCTCGTTCCGGAAATCATTGGAAGTAAACGTGACGGGGGTTTTCCTGGCATCGCAGGTATTCGGAACGGTTATGGCCGAAAGAGGCAGCGGCAGCATTATTAATGTTGCTTCCACTTACGGCATGGTTGGTCCCGATCAAAGCATTTACCGCGACCGTGAAGGCAACCAGACGTTCTTTAAATCGGCGGTTTACCCTGTGACGAAGGGCGCGGTGATCAATTTCACCCGTTTCCTGGCGGCTTACTGGGGCAATAAAG
>JAFDZL010000267.1 GCA_018266935.1 Bacteroidota bacterium
AATCCTTCCTGTACCTCTTGAAGGTCATGTTTTCAAAATAGGTGCCGGTGTGGATATTGAATGAACCTGAGAGCACTTCAACGTAATCCTCAAAAACGCCGACATAATATTTGGCATGCGACTTTTGAAAGAACCCGGCGTCTTTCCCTGTCAGTTTCTCAAAAAAAGGCTCAAGCAATCCCAAGTCTACAAGCACATCGAACGCAATCCCGCTGTTATCCTGCGCCTGCTTAAATAGGTTAAATGTCCCTTTTCTGGTGATAAGTTTAGTCTTTTCTGAGTCGACGTTATTTTCCAGCCATTCCCATAACTGCGACAAGGCTTCCTCGGCATTCTTATAATTGAAGCCAATAAACGGAACAACCAGAAGTACTTCGTGCGCGGTATATCGCCAGCGATTCAGTAACCTTTCAAGAAAGATGATTAATTGGTTTCTGGAAAAGATGCCATCAATTTGGTATTCAAGGTCAACCTTTGAGTGGCTGATCAAATACAGGTTGTCTGGGGTGAGGTCTCCTTCCGTCTCAATTTGCTTAGCAAAGGTTGCTCGATATTTTGTGCCATCCAGTTCATAATCTATAAAGACAAACGATTTGTCAGCGCTATGCCTTCCCTTAACGTACAGGTTTAAATAACTTTTATAGTTGTCTGACACCTGTTTGCGGTACTTTGTCAATACGGCCACTGCTTCCATCTCAAAATTAATGCTGCCGTTGTTGTAAAAAGTATCAGCGTGAGGCCACCATTCAACTGCTGGGGCCTTTTCATAACCGAAAACCGGCGTGATGCTTAGCTCAGCCATCGTTTTCGCTTCGATGTTATATTTTGTTTCAAGGTATTCCGGCAAATCATCGATCCAGGTATCCAGCGTTCGCCCATTTTTGCCTACCCCTGACGCATCAATGGGGTTTTTGAGTGGGCAAGGGAAAACAGTGCTGCACTCATCGCATTGAATGATTACTCCGCCTTTATCGTTTACGCCGCCTTTAAAATGGCCCACACTCAAGTGTATTGGTGCACCACATTTTTCGTTGGGGCATTTGACGACTTTTAAATGGTGGCTCATTTCCATATTTCGAGTTTTAAGTTTATGCTGGATATTATTTTGTCAACTGGAGGCTGTTAATCTGTAACAAGTTCTTGCTCGAACAGGTATTCCGTGGTCCGGTTTTTACTGTAAGAAAAAGGTATGTTCAAAAGATAACTTTTGATGTCGGGCGGATTGATTGTAATTCTGTCTTTTGGGATAATGAGCTCATTCGACAATAGCGTCTTGAACTCGTCGAAGGTTAATCTCCTCCCGGTAAACACCTTGTCTTCGCCTTCGGTGCTCACAGTAATAGATTTGCCATAGACGTTGATCGAAGTGATCTTCTTTTCGGCGAGGCCCTCGTAAACTAATACATCCTCGACCTGGAGATCAATGGGCAATGTATTGGGATTCTTGCTGGGTATGTATACAAGCCGGTCCCTGAACGGCTGTAATTGATCGTTGATCATATCAAATGAGGCGCTGAATCGGGCATCGTTCTCCAACCTGAATATTTCATCTAGCCACTTCGTTTTGTTGTTTTTCCTTCGGATAAGCCCTTTTGAATTAAAGTATATCTCGTAAAGCATGCCGTTCAGGATATGATGTTTCTGGCCGCCTCCTTGCGCCACTAACCAATTAGGCAGGTCTCTCAAAATATCAGTGATTTTGAAGGCATTGTTTTCTCCGCCGTTGACCAGGCCGCGCCCTAAAAGAAAGAGATGGTCAGCGTCCATGTTTTTTATACCCAGCCGTTGTAGTTTGATAATTGCGGCGTTCTGATCATCCCAATCGCCGCTAAGTTGGGTAAGCGCGACGTCAATTTCAGAACCGGTGTGATTAGAACGAAAAATCTGGTCTGCAACTACGGCATCATCATATGGCAAGTCCTTGGAATGCCTCATTTTGCCATTATTAAACTTAAATTGACCTATTAATGAGGTGTGTTCCCAGCTTGTTTGCTTACCGTTCGTCGCTGTTGACAATGTTGTCCGTACCCTTTTAAAGAATTCCTCGATAGGAATATGCTCGTCTTTAATGTGCGTCAAAAATGCAGATGTGTAATGACTGTGCTTCTGGCCTTCTCCGTCTTTTGCGCCTTCACCCGGCGATGTCGAAAAAGCTATTAGTGTTCCTTTTGGAGCAAATACCGACACAAGACTGTTACTGGCAATTCCTCTAGTGCCGTCCTGAAATTCTTTTCGGCAGGCGTCCAAAATGATGATCTTGGTTTCCACACCGGATACACGCATCTTCTCAATCACATCGTCCAGCGTTACGCCATCTTTTTTCATGATGAAAGTTGAGCCGGGAATGAACTCCTTACCGGCTAAAAAATTGATACCTTCTTGCTGAAAGCCGTGGCCGGCAAAAAACACCACGCCGACGTCGAAGCCCTTCAGGTCGCTGTCGAAACGATCGATCCGCTGGTGAAATTCATCCAGCGATAGATTAATTGCCTTATCTACAATAAAGCCCAGTTTTTCCAGTGCGTCGGCCACTTCTGTTGCATCATTCACCGCATTTTCAAGCTTTGGCAGGGTTTCATAATCGTCTATTCCGATGACCAGCGCGTATCCGTTCATACTCAAATTTTGAGGTGCAAAGATACCGTTATATTACCTGAAATTTCTGCTTTTCGGGAATACACTTTTCGGTAAAGCGGGGGCCGCATCGTCATCGAAATAAGCATCGGCATAAGCATCGATCTTCCTGGCGGCATCGGTCGTTTTTAATGCTTGCGCCTGGGCTGCTATATCCGGGGTAAGCTGCCTCAACAACCTGGAATAGTCGAGGCATTTGCTGACGATGATATGGGTGACATCGCCTTCTTTCTGCACCCTGCCCTCAACGCAAAGGATAGCCGAGTGCAGGATCTCACGAACATATTTGGCAAATGTTTTCGGGAACACGATCAGGTTGGTGGTGCCGGACTCATCCTCAAGCGTAATAAAACAAACGCCCTTCGCCGTACCCGGCCGCTGGCAGAAAAGCATGATCCCGGCGATCCTCACATATTGGCCCTCGCTGGCTTCTTTTGCCTGCTGCATCTTTAAAGCTCGCATTTTGGAAAGCGTATCCCTCATAAAACTTACCGGGTGCGCTTTAAGCGAAAGCCCGATGCTCGCATAGTCATTAACGACATGCTCCGATAACTCCATAAAGGGGAGTGTTAGTTGTGGCTCCAGGTCGCTTTCCGACGCCTGGCCCCTGAATAATCCGATGGGCCTGTCCTTCAATGCCTGGGTTTCCCAAAGCGCCATTCTGCGGTCGAGACCGATTGAACGGAACGCATCTGCCTGCGCCAGCAATTCGATCCCTGCCTGCGACACACCCGCATCGCACAATTCATGCGCCTTCCTGTATGGGCGGCTGCGCCCTGCGACCAGGAAATGAATATCTTCCTCGCGTAACCCTTTAACCTGCCTGAACCCGAGCCTTACGGCACAAAGCTTGTCGTCTTTTTCCTCCAGTATATTATCCCATTCCGAATAATTGATGTCAACAGGCCTGACGGTCACGTTGTGTTGTTGTGCATCACGTACCAACTGTGCAGGTTGGTAAAAACCCATCGGTTGGCTGTTGAGGATAGCCGCCAAAAAAACATCCGGGCAATAATATTTCAGCCAGCACGACACGTAAACGATCAGTGCAAAACTGACCGCATGGCTTTCCGGGAAACCGTAGCTGCCGAAACCCTCTAACTGTTTGAATATGCGCTGGGCAAATTCTTTGGTATAACCTCTGCTGACCATGCCGCCGATGAGCTTATGCTCGAACTTCGTTACCAGTCCATTGAACTTGAAAGTAGCCATGCTTCGGCGCAGCAAGTCTGCTTCGGCCGGACTGAAGCCTGCGGCAACAAT
The DNA here is from genome assembly GCA_018266935.1 of Bacteroidota bacterium. Taxonomy (GTDB): domain Bacteria; phylum Bacteroidota; class Bacteroidia; order Sphingobacteriales; family Sphingobacteriaceae; genus Mucilaginibacter. The sequence continues at coordinate 3,898 of JAFDZL010000267.1, forward strand.
GGCAATTTCCATAGCCTGCTCCTGGAATAACGGTACGCCCAATGTTCGCTCCAGTATCGCTTTGATCTCATCAGAAGGATAGTCGACGGGCTCTTCACCCTTGCGCCTCCGTAGGTAGGGATGCACCATATCACCCTGTATCGGTCCGGGGCGAACAAGCGCCACCTGTATCGCCAAATCATAAAAATTCTTGGCTTTAAGCTGTGGCGACATGACCATCTGTGCACGGCTTTCCACCTGGAAGGTGCCCATCGTATCTCCGCGAGCAACCATATCAAAGACCTTTGGGTCATCCTGCGGTATATTGGCCAGCGTCAGCTCAAGGCGATGATGCTGTTTGGCAAGGTCGAATGCCTTGCGGATACAGGTTAGCATGCCCAGCGCCAGTACGTCCACTTTCATAAACCCAAGCGCATCGATATCGTCTTTGTTCCATTCAATATTAGTGCGGTTGATCATCCGGGCATGGAATATCGGGCATAGGTCGCTGAGCTTACCCTGGGTGATAACAAAACCTCCGGTATGTTGCCCGAGCTGGCGCGGAAAGCCGATAAGTTGGCTTGTGAGATTAATAACCTTACGCAAATGCGGGTCACCGGGATTGAGGCCAAGCTTCTCAATAGAATGGTCGTCCAAATGCTCATCCATCAGCTCACCGAATGCGGCCGATAATCGCTTAACAGTATCGACCGCAAGCCCCATTGCCCGCCCAACATCCTGGATCGCGCCTTTACTTTGAAGCACCGTGACGGTCGGAAGGATTGCCGCCCGGTCGCGCCCGAAGCGCGTAAAAATA
>JAFDZL010000268.1 GCA_018266935.1 Bacteroidota bacterium
CTAAAGACGCGGCAATAAAACTCACCATTACGCGCGGTCACGCTTCGCCGATGGATAAGCAATTGGTACGCGACGAGATCAGGCAGCCGAATGTTTCTTATTACGGCATGGTTGACGGCAATATGGGGTACATCAAACTCGATAAATTCCTCGAAAACTCGGCCGATGAGGTAACTAATGCGCTTACCGATCTTAAGAAAAATAATCCGAACGGTATAATACTCGACCTCCGCTCGAACGGTGGCGGTATTTTGCAGGAAGCCGTAAAGATCGTGAACCTGTTCGTCCCGAAAAATACCGAGATCGTTTCGCAGATCGGTAAGATCAAGGATAAAAACTTTACGTACGCCACACAATATACGCCGGTTGACCCGAACATCCCGCTCGTGGTGCTGGTGAACAGCCGTTCGGCTTCAGCGTCGGAGATCGTTGCAGGTTCGCTCCAGGACCTCGACCGCGCGGTGATCATCGGTCAGCGCAGCTATGGCAAGGGCCTGGTACAGCAGACCTTCAACCTGCCGTACAATAGCTTAGTGAAGATCACTATTGCGAAATATTATATCCCTTCCAGGCGCTGCATACAGGCGCTGGATTATACGCACCGTAAGGCCGATGGCACCGTAGTGAAGGTTGCTGATTCGTCCATTCACGAATTCAAGACCCATGATGGGCGCTCGGTTTATGATGGCAGCGGTATTTATCCTGATATTTTTATCAAGCAGGATAGGTTTGCCAATATCACTTCGGCGCTGGCTTCAAAGCTCCTGATCTTTGATTATGCGACGATCTACCGCAATAAGCATAATAGCATTGGCGATCCCGCTTCGTTCCGCCTGTCTGACGCTGATTTTAATGATTTTACGGCTTTTCTTTCAACCAAAAAATACACCTACAGTTCCGGCACGGAAAAGCTGATCGGCAGTGTGGAAGACGAGGCCAAAAAAGAAAAACAGCTCGATGCCATAAAACCTGAGTACGATGCCCTGGTAGCCAAAATGGCGGCAATCAAGAAAAATGACCTGCAGCAATATAAGGATGAAATTAAGCAGGTGCTTGAAAACGAGATCGTGTCGCGCTACTACTATGAAAAAGGCCGTTACCAGGCTAATTTCAAATATGACAAGGACATAGCGCAGGCCGTAAAAACCATGCAGGATAAGGCTCAGCTGGCTGCGATACTCAACGGCGACGGCAATTACAAAGTGATCGGCAAACCGCAACTGGCCATGGTTCCTAAGAAAGCACTGGACGATAAGGACACGACCGAGCCATAAGACCTCGGCTTATTCTTAGTTTTTTCCTGAAAGAAACTATTTTTCGTTAACGGAGATTTATGTGCCCGGACGAATAAAGTTTAAAAAACTCTAAACTTTATGTCGTGTTGTTTGTCATTCATAGCTAAAAATAGAGTTTGTGAAACATCATGGCCCTCTTTTGACAAATGAACAAAACGGATCATGATAGCGTCACCACCATTAAAACCAATTCATAAGATGAAAAAAATAATTTTTGCAGTTGCAACGTTAACAAGTCTTTTACTTTTCAAACCGGCACATGCGCAAGTGCACATCAGCCTGGGGGTAAATATCAACGCCCAGCCTGAATGGGGCCCCATAGGCTATGACCATGCCGATTATTATTATATGCCTGACATCGGGGTGTACTACGACGTTCCGGCTCATCAGTATATTTATTTAAGCAACGGTGTATGGGTGCGCCACGCCTATCTGCCTTACCGCTGGCGCGACTACGATCTGTATCACGGCTATAAAGTGGTAATAAACCAGCCGCGCCCGTGGATGCATGATGACGATTTTCGCGAAAGATACGCTGGTTACCGCGGTCGTCACGACCAGGTGATCATCCGTGATAGCCACGATGAAAGATACCGCAACCACTGGCATGACAATGGTCGTCATGAAGGCTGGGGTAAACACGATGATCGCGGTGAACATGGGCATGGCGAACATGGCCATGGGCATGGTCACGGCAGGGATTAACATAAAAATATTGAAATTTGCAAAGGGCCTGCATTTGCAGGCCCTTTGGTTTTACTTCGCCGTAAGGTCTTTGTATATCGCCTTTGCCCAAAGTCCGCCCAGCAGTTTTGCGCCCCCCTGGTTAGGGTGAAGATAGAACGTTCCCCGGTGGCCATTTTCAGGTATCAAGGTTGCCAGATATGTCTCTCTGAAACTTGAAAAGGCCCTGGTATCGCCGATAAGTACCCTCCCCTTATTGGATGCTGCATAGCTATCAGCCAACTTTTGTATTTCGGGGAAATAGCTTTGAAGCCGGTCAAGGCCCTCCTGCAAATATTGCGCGCCATTATAGGTATTTGGGCTGTACCAGGTAGGATGATTGATAATGATCTTGCAGCCTGAATAATCCTTAAGTAATGCGTCGATCATAGTTTTAAGATTTGCGTAATAATTATCTGGCGAAACCGGCGAGCCATGCGGGCCGGTAATAGCGCTGTCGTTAGTGCCCAGCATGATGGAAAAGACCAGCATTCCCGGTTTAGCTGCAAGCCCCGTTGCAGCAGTCTCCACTTGTTTAAAAGCATCGGTTCCCGGTAAAAAATCTAACGTGGTATAACCGCTATGCCCCTGGTTAGAAAAATCTATATGTCCGGCGGTATAAAGATTTCGCAAATAGGTGGTTGCCATTGCCGGCGGAGCGTTATTCGCAGGATCATCTAATTGAACACCCTGTGTTATGCTGTCGCCAATATAGATAAGATGCACATCCTTGTTCTGCGCAGTAACCGAAATGCTGATCAAAGAAAAAAGCAATAGTGTTATCGCCGTATTAAATTTTGGCCTCATATAATTCAAATTCATTTCCATTCTAAACCCATATTCTGGAACATGAAGGCCCATTTGTCGGTTTGCCCGTCGATAACCTGCTCGGTCGATTGGCCTGCGCCATGACCGGCTTTGGTTTCTATCCGGATAAGCACTGGCGCCGTGCCCTTTTGGTATTCCTGTAAACGCGCGCCGAATTTGAATGAATGCGCCGGAACTACCCTATCGTCGTGATCGGCGGTGGTGACCATTGTCGCCGGGTAGTCATTAGGTTTTAGCGCATGATAAGGCGAATACTTGTAAAGATAATCGAACATTTCCTTGCTGTCTTCAGCCGTGCCGTAGTCGTAGGCCCAGCCGGCGCCTGCCGTGAATTTATTGTAACGCAGCATATCCATTACGCCTACAGCCGGGAATGCAACTTTGCAAAGGTCCGGACGTTGGGTCATCACCGCGCCGACGAGCAATCCTCCGTTTGATCCGCCGGAAATAGCCAGGTAGTCGCTGGAAGTGTATTTATGACTGATGAGGTATTGCGCTGCGGCTATAAAATCGTCAAAAACATTTTGCTTGTGTAGTTTGATGCCGGCGCGATGCCAGGTTTCGCCGTATTCCCCGCCGCCACGCAGGTTGGGCACGGCGTAAATACCACCATGTTCGAGCAGGACAATATTTGATGTGCTGAACGCAGGCGTCAGGCTGATGTTGAAACCGCCGTAGGCGTAAAGCAGTGTTGGGTTTTTGCCGTTGAGCACGGTCCCCTTTTTATAGGTAATGATCATCGGGATCTTCGTGCCATCCTTTGATCTGTAGAAAACCTGTTTGGATTCGTACTGTGCCGGGTCAAATTGCACATTCGATTTTTTGAAGACCGTTGATTGCCCGGTGGCTATATCATATTTGAAGATGGTGGGCGGGTAAACATAGTTGGTGAAGGTGTAGTAAGTTTCCTTTTCCTCTTTTTTGGTGCCGAATCCGCTGGCGGTACCTAAGGCGGGCAGCGCAACGCTATGTTCAAGTTTGCCATTCATGTCATATTGTTGCACAAATGACGTAGCATCTTTCAGGTATTCAGCGAATATTTTGCCCCCGCCGGTTGATACGGTGAGCACGTTTTTGGTGGCCGGTATCAGGTCCTTCCAGTTGATAGGTTTAGGGTCTGACGAATCAACGGTAACCACCTTAAAGGTCGGCGCATAAATATTGGTAAAGATGTAAAGCTTGCTGCCAGCATTGTCCAGCACCGAATGGTCGTTATCAAAATTGTCCACTACGTTGACAATGCCGCTGCCCGGCGTACCAAAATCCTGGATATACAATTCGTTACCGGTAGTGCTGTTTGCCGCGGTGATCACCAGGAAGCGTTCGTCTTCGGTCAGATAGGCCCCGATATAGCGCCTCGGCGTTTGTTCACCGCCGAAGATCAGCTTATCGTCGCTTTGCGGCGTACCGAGCTTGTGATAAAACAGCTTATGGTACTGGGTCATCCCCGAAAGCTGGCTGCCTTCTTTGGGTTTATCATAGCTGCTGTAATAGAAACCATCATTACCTTTCCACGCAATGCCGCTGAATTTTACATCGCGCAGCGTATCGCCGACCTGGGTTTTATCATCGGTTTTAATAATGATCACTTTGCGCCAGTCTGAACCGCCTTCGGATATCTGGTAAGCCGCCAGGCTGCCATCCTTGGTAAAGTCGATGCCTTGCAGTGATGTTGTGCCGTCGGCTGAGAACTTATTGGGGTCAAGGAAAATTTCGGGTGTTCCATCGCCTATTTGCCGCCAAAGAACCGATTGATTTTGCAACCCGTCATTCTTATAGAAATAGGTGTATTTACCTTCCTTGAACGGGGCGCTGTATTTCTCGTAGTTCCAAAGCTCCTTCAGCCTTTTTTTGATCGCATCGCGGTAAGGGATCTGTCCAAGATAATCGTAGGTCACTTTGTTTTCAGCTTGCACCCAATCTTTGGTATCGGCGGCACGATCATCCTCCAGCCAGCGATACGGGTCGGGCACCTGCGTGCCGAAATAAGTATTTACGGTGTCAACTTTTTTTGTGTTGGGGTAGGGAAGCGTTTTGATGTTCATATTCTGCGCGAAGGTATAATTGCCGGCAACAATAAGTGCGGTCATTGCAATCAGTTTTTTCATAGTTTTTCGATCAAGGAAAGACTAAGATAGGGCTTTGGAGCTGAAAGGGGCAAAACAAAAATATCCCGGTTTTGGGCCGGGATATTCCATATCTTTTCATTTTTCCGTATTACTGCTGGTTGCCCGGAACGTTGTTAGTGTATTTGCTGCCCAGGTTGATGTAGTCCGTCAATATTTGACCGGCTTCGATCTTCAGGAAGTCAAGGTCCTCGTTTTTAGGTTTCTTTTCACCTTTCTTAACAGCAGGCAGACCGAGGGCCAGGCGTTTTGCATTATCGCGCTCGGTTTGAGCAGCTTCGTCGGCATCGCGTTCTTTTTTCAGATCTTCCTCGTTCAGGGTCACACTTTTTTCATTCTCGTGTTTCCGGAAGTCGGCGATATCTTCCTGGAGGTATTTGTAGCTTGCACTGGTTGACATACGCTGATCGTGCAGTTTTTGCAACTGCGGCATCACACCGGTAAAATCGCCCGTTTTGGTGTAGTCGCTTTTTGCGATGATATCAAAAGGCAGCGCCGAAGGCTCGGTATCCTCGCCGTATTTATCCATCGGTATGATGGATGGAAACTTGATATCCGGGGTAACACCTTTATGCTGGGTCGCATTGCCGCTGATGCGGTAGAATTTGGCTATCGTCAGGTTCAGCTGGCCGAATTTGCTTTGGCTGCCGGTGGTAATGGTCTTTGGTGCATTACCTGCAGCGGCCGTGATCCTGTCAGCAATAGATGGTTTGATCACTTTATCCAGGTCGATTGCGTTCTGCACGGTACCTTTGCCGTAAGTTTGCGTACCGATAATGATCGCGCGGCCGTAATCCTGCATAGCGCCGGCAAATATTTCTGACGCCGATGCGCTGAAGCGGTCAACCAAAACCGCCAATGGTCCCGACCAGGATATTGACGGGTCTTCGTCGTTGTCCACTTCGATCTGGTTGTTCGGGCTGCGTACCTGCACTATCGGGCCGGTCTTGATAAACAAACCGCCCAGGTCAATGGCTTCCATCAGCGAACCACCGCCGTTTTCGCGTAAGTCGATCACGACGCCATCTACATTTTCACGTTTCAGGGTGTCAAGTATCAATTTTACGTCGCGGGTGGTGCTCTTATAGTTCGGGTTGCCGGATTTGTAATCGTTATAGTCGATGTAAAATGCCGGTATCGAAATGACGCCGATCTTCACATTTTTGCCATTCGAATTGTAGTTGCGGATCTCGCTTTTGGCCGATTGATCTTTAAGAATGATCTTCTCACGCACCATAGCCACTACCATCGGTTTGCTGGCATTGTTGCTGCCTTTAGGGATAACCTGCAGGCGAACGGTTGTGCCTTTGGTGCCGCGGATGAGTGCGATAGCATTCTCTATCCTCCAACCGATCACGTTCTGGAAGGCCCCTTCTTTTCCCTGGCCAACGGCTACGATCTTGTCGCCGGGGTTCAGCTCATGGCTCTTATCAGCCGGGCCGCCGGGTACTATAGTATTGATGGTTACGTAATCATTTTGTATGCCCAAAGTGGCACCTATACCCTCCAGCGAACGCGACATATCGATATTAAAGTTAGCCGCATTGGAAGGTGTAAAGTAATTGGTGTGCGGGTCAACAGCGTTGGTGAACGCGTCCATATATATCTGGAACACATCCTGGTTGTTCAGCTTGTTGGATTGCGACAGCAGGTTTTTATAGCGGTCAGACAATATCTTCTTGGGGTCAAGTGACGAGCCTTTGCCTGCCGAATCGGGTGACTGCTTAGCAATATCCAGGTTCAGCATATCATATTTTACGCGCTCTTTCCATGATGCGTCGCTTTCCGTTTGTGAATCATAGAACGGCAGGTTGTCCCTGTCGTAGGTGAACGTCTCGTTTTTGGTAAAATCGAACTTATCATTCAATTGTGCTATCGAATAACGGATACGGTCGTTGTATCTTTTCTGGTAAACGTTGAAGATATAAAACACGTGCGACAGGTCGCCGTTCTTCATATCGTCCGACAGGGAGTTCTTGAAACGATCGAAGTCTTTTATATCCGAAGCCAGTAAGTAATTGTGGTTTTCATCCAGTTGCTTGATATAGCGATCGAATACCACCCTTGAAAGGGAATCATTCAGCGGAACCTTCTTATAATTATACTCCGATATCAACTGCGCCACGTATTTGCAAACCACGGTCTGCTGCAGGTCAGGCTGGATATTGTTAGATCCGGCAACGGTATCAGCTAGTTTAGGCGAAGCTTTGCAGGCCAGTGCGGCGCCAAGCAACACGAATAAATATATTTTCTTCAACATGTCTTTTACTTTCTTTAAGTCGGGGACGGGATAAAATTTCAACACTTTTCAGCTGCTATAAGTTTGCGAATCTAAATAAAAAGAGACAGCATCAGGTACCGTCTCATTAATAGCAATAACAATATTACACATTAATGTTTTTGTTAGACAAAAATTACAGCAGCTTCGTTACAAATCGTTTATAAATCTTTCTTAGCATCGGCCGCTTCGGCATATTTGAAGGAGGAAGCCAGTTTATTTTGGTCGAGCAGCTGTATTTGCTGAGTTATTTCTGCCGCCTTTTCCTTCATGCCCCGCGTGTTTGCCAGGTTATAAGCTTCAACCAGGTCCGTACGTGCAGAGGCCGAGTCGCCTATATCATTTTTCACTAACGCTAAATTGACCAGGTTTGTTATCGTAAGCTTATCATCATTTTCTTCTTCGGATATCTTGTTGCTTTGCAACAGGTACCATTTAGCTTCGGATAAGCGGTGCATCCTGATATAGATCTGCGCCAGGTCGCTGAAGTTATAACTGGCGTCGTGGTATATCCTCCAGCTCATGTTGTGCTTGGCCAGTTTCATGATCGCTTTTTCCTGCGCCTCAAGGTCGAAGTCGGTTTGGCCCAGATCGCAGGGGCGCACATCAACCAGGGTCAGAACAGCCGGTTCAAATGCCAAATTCTTCGCGGTATGGCATTTTGCCATATGCATTTGCGGAAGTACAAGATGTTTTCTCTTTAAGAAATTTAGACTCAAAAGCTGAGCCGATGCCGAGAAGCTGATGATTGAAAAAAGAATAACTAACCTGAATCGCATTAAACCTGCCCCGCTAATTTAAATTAATTAGTTTTCGCTAAAATACAAATTATTATTTGGATTATAAACTGTTGTGCTTATACGAGTTATGAAGCCCATTTGTTTAACCCACTTTATACTTTATTAGTCCGGTTTTACTTTTAGGAAAATTGCCTAAAGGAACTAAAAAGCGAGAGGCAGGGCCTCGTCATATCCTGTAAAGACAGCTTTCAACCCGTCGCTAACCGAACACTTCCGCCTTCTGATCATAAGATGCCCAAACCATGTAAGGATGGGTATCCGCATAGTAAACCTCGCCTTTGCCGGAAATGCCGATCACGCCGCAGAAACCGTCAAAAGGCTTCATTTCGTTCAGGGTTTTAATGGTTGCTGCCTGCAGCGTCATGCCGTCGGTCACACGTGTAACGATCCTTGGGGCTACAGCCGCACTCACAATATCCTCGCCCACGCCGGTGCAGGATATACCCGCCACGTGGTTCACATAGTTCCCTGCCGCAGTCGCCGAATCGCTCACCCGGCCAGGTATCTCGAAGCCTTTGCCGCCGGTGGATGTGCCTGCGGCCAGGTTGCCGTAAAAATCTAATGCTACGCAGCCCACAGTTCCCAGGCGAATGGATTCGCTCAGCTTCTTCTCGTATTCATGCCTGCGCTGCGGCGTTTCCGGGTTATA
>JAFDZL010000269.1 GCA_018266935.1 Bacteroidota bacterium
CAAAGTCCTAAGTCGGCATAAACTGAACTTAAGCCATCGTTATCATTTTGCTTTTTTGCGACCTTGTTGGCCTTCACAAGGTATCCGATAGCCTGATCATATTGTGCCTGGGCCAATAATACCTCGCCGATATTTTCATCAATAGTACCTAAAGCATGCAGGTTTCCAGTCCCTTCAAATATTTTTAGCGCTTTGTGATAATAATCGAGTGCATTTGGATAGACCTCCATGTTATGCAATATCACCCCGATGTTGTTGTACAATTCGGCCGTTAACTCCGTATAGTTATTCTTTACCGCGATAAACAGTCCATTGTAATAATAATCGAGCGCTTTGGATAATTGTCCTTCGCTGAAATAAACAACGCCAATATTCTTATAGCAATCCGTCAAAGAATGCTCATCGGCCTTATGCTTGTCGATAGCTAGGGCAAGGTTAAGGTAATTCAGGGCATCCCCATACTTAGCCAGCAAAGTGTACATGCGGCCGTAATGGATATAACATTCCGACAGTTTCTTCTGATCGTTCAGTTGCTTGAATAACGTGATCGCTTCATTAAATGAGGCTGTCGCTTCGGACGACCGCCCTTTGAAATAATAGACCTTAGCCGTTTGCAGCAGTCCTTCGGCAAGTCCGCGCGGATAGTTTTGCTTTCGCGATAATGCGATACTTTGCAATCCAATGGCAAGAGCACTATCAGGGCTTGACGCGAATTTTGCTTCAGCTACCCTGTTTAACCGGTTTATTTCGGCTGTATCAGGTACCGCTTTGGCACTGGCAAATGAAATGGAAAAAAGAAGGCAGAGGGTAAATATTAAAGCTCTACAATTTGAGATAAAAAATATTCTCATTCCGGGGCACACTATTATTATTCTGTTTTACGAAAAACAATCCAAGAGGTTATATCCCGCTTGATTTATAGATCGATACAAAACCGCAATTGAGATACTTAAATTGACTTAGATTATTTTTTTTATTAAAAATCAATAAGTTATATATAACTTTATTTAGCGACTCCAGGGAATATTTTACCTACCCCACTCCCCTGGCCCTGAAGAATTAAGTTTTTATATTTTACGGGAAACTAACCCGGTATAATAATAGCCCGGGGCTTTGAACAATATCAAATCACTTTAATTCAACCCATCATGAAAACAACTGATCAACCAACTCCAAACCAGCGCCGCGACTTTTTAAAACAGATCGCAACGGGCGCCGCCGTGCTTGGCGCCGGAAGCCTGTTATCGGCGCCTTTGCAATCATCTGCCGCCGGTCACCTTGCTTCTGACGTCTCGGAAGCGGATGCCTGGTTCGACAAAGTAAAAGGGAAGCATAAGATCGTATTCGACGTCATTGAGCCGAAAGGCATTTTCCCGTTTGCCTGGCCTAAAATATTCCTGGCCACCAATGGCGCTACCGGCACCGCCGAAAAAGACTGCGGCGTGGTGGTTATCCTCCGTCATAACGGTATCCCATATGCCATGAACAACGATCTTTGGGCCAAATACAAGTTTGGCGAAATGTTTAAAGTAATGGGCGAGGATGGCAAAACCCCCGCGACAAGTAACCCGTTCTGGCAGCCAAAACCTATGACTATACCCGGCGTGGGTGATGTGAACATAGGAATCAACGACCTGCAGGAAAGCGGGGTAAAGTTTTGCGTTTGCGATATGGCCTTAACGGTGTATAGCGCCGTAACAGCAATGGGAATGAAGCAGGACCCGGCAACTATCAAAAAGGAATGGCTGGCCGGTTTGCTGCCGGGCGTACAACCCGTACCGTCGGGTGTGTGGGCCGTAGGCAGGGCGCAGGAACATGGTTGTGCTTATTGTTTTGTAGGGTAACGGCAAAACCAAACCAGCAAATAACGCTCTGTATGTAAGCCGGGTGTGACCCGGACGGGAAAAGTATGCTATTATAAAAACCGCCTATGCTGCGCAAAAGCAACAACTTCATTGTTATCATTATAATAACCATTACCGCAATAGGCATAAGTGCCTGCCTGCATGAGGAGAAAGACGCTGCTGTCGAACAAGCGTCCACGGCAAAACATATTCAGCCTAAATGGATAATTCCGGACAGTTCTGAGCTTACCGGCAATGACAACGACCAACTTATTAAATACGGCCGGGCACTTGTCGTCAACACTGCCGATTACTTTGGCCCGAAGGGTAGTATAGCGCATGTAAGCAATGGCATGAATTGCCAAAACTGCCACCTGAATGCAGGGACCAAACTTTTCGGAAATAATTTTTCGCTGGCAGCTTCCAGTTATCCCCGCTATAAGGAACGGAGCGGCGCAATGGAAACCCTGGTTAAAAAAGTGGAAGACTGTTTCGAACGCAGCATGAATGGACAGGAGATCGACAGCAACAGCAGGGAGATGAAAGCTTTCGTCGCGTACTTAGAGTGGATCGGCAAAAATGTAAGGAAGGGTACAAAACCTGAAGGCTCGGGTATCGAAGAACTGGCTTTCCTGGACAGACCTGCCGACACCGTAAGAGGGCGCGCGGTATTTGTGTCGAAATGCGAGCGGTGCCACGGGAAATATGGGCAGGGAACGATTAATCCCGGCGGACGGGACTACGCTTATCCCCCGGTTTGGGGCGAACATAGTTATAATATCGGGGCCAGCATCTACAGGCTGTCAAAGTTTGCGGGCTTTATAAAAAATAACATGCCTTTCGGCTCAGATCACAAACATGAGCAATTGACGACCGAACAGGCCTGGGACGTCGCCGCCTTTGTCAATTCGCGACAGCATCCCTATAAAAATGTCACTTCGGACTATCCGCAACTCTCGAGCAAACCTTACGATGATCCCTTCGGCCCTTACAGCGATAAGCTCTTTTCTGAAAACCAGCGAAAATACGGGCCGTTTGCACCCATTAAAAATCATTACCCATCGCCCCCTGTGGAGGCAGCCAAATAAAGGCCCCGGCAAGCCGGGGCCCATTTTTATACGAAATTTAATTAACCTTCCGGTTTACTTCAATATCCACATCACACCGTTGATGTCATCATTACCTCCGTACTGGCTCTGTAATGCAGCATTGTAATTGGCTGTATTCGCCGTACGCTCGCTGCCAGGGTATTGAAAACGCCAGGCTATGCGTGCGCCATTTGCTGTGCCCGGGCCTGTAGTAAAGGTTGGTACCCCGGTGCGGCGATAGGTGAAATAGGATTCCAGGCCGGCATGACGGAACAGCGCCAGGTATTTTTGCTGCAGGATCTGCGTAAGGCCCGTAGCCCCGCCTGCGTATTTGATCGCTGGCTGGTTATAATAAGTGGTCCAGTCCGTATTGATCGTATAGGTATCGTAGTTACCGAGATTAGTCACGTCTGTTGAACCGGGGCGATAGAAAAACGCGGTAAACGATCCGGTTGTCGGAATACTGTAATAAGCCCATGAGGCCTGGATACCATTAATATAGTGCTGCTCGGCATCGCCTGTTGCCCAACCACGGTTAATACCTTCCGCGATCTCGAATTCCTGCTCAGGGTAACCGATCTGGATACTTGGCTCGCCTGTGTATGTGGAATAATAATGGTGCCTGTTGATGAAAGAATAATCCTGCAAACCGGCTTCCGCATACATTGCCCCAAGGTCCTCACCCGGATCTGCGCCAACAAAGGAGTTAAACGCAGTCGGACTTTGATGCAGGTCATCGACATAATGGCGGGCTGGCTCGGCAGTTACAAAAACCCGGGGGTCCTGGAAAGTGGTCAGGAGCTTGATATAAGTTTGAGACGAGTTTTGCCTTGAACCGTTTTGACCAAAGTTATTCGGGTTCATCGGGTAAAAGTTACTTGGCGCAACGAAGATATATTGCAGGTTATCTCCCAGGCCCGTTAATAAAGGGTACTTGGCCGGATTGTTTACGATGGCCGCAAACTGTCCGGGCACATTTAGGTCAGGGTCGGCTGCCACTTTACTCAATTCGAGCAACAACCGGATATGATATGCATTCACGACCCTTTGCCATCTCCCCAGATTTCCGGCAAAATACATGTCGCCCGCTATCGTGTTGTTCCCCTGCGATATCAGCGTCGTTAAGTCGGTATTCGCGCCTTCGAGCCATGCCAGGCATTGGATCATCACAGCTTTTTGCGTATCGTATTTCGGTGTAAGGTCTGCAAGGCCTTTCAGCGCGTCGGTCATCGGTATATCTCCTTCCTCCAGGCTCATCCTGCTGAAGAAGTATGCCCTAAAGAACTTGCCCATAGCACTATATGGATTCAATGCGGGCTGGCCGGCCAAAGTCGCCTGCTGCTCCATCGACACCACGTTTTTCA
>JAFDZL010000026.1 GCA_018266935.1 Bacteroidota bacterium
GTTCCGCGAAGATTCGCGCGGGCAGGCCGCCAGCCCGACCGATGCCGGCCGTTTCAACTGCACGGTATTTACCCAGGGCGACTAGATCAAAAGCGTTACGGTAACCCGCGACAAAAAGACAGAAAAGGCGGACTACGACGTATCCGACACCCGTATGAAGATCGACCTGAAGAACGCGTTGAAGTCGCAGGGCGGTGTAATCCAGATCAAAATAGATTATGCTTTTGATGTTCCGGAATACGGCATAGACAGAATGGGCCGTGTAAAAACCAAAAACGGCTGGATATACGAAATCGCGCAATGGTACCCGCGCATGGAAGTTTACGACGACGTGACCGGCTGGAATGTGATCCCATACATGGGCCAGTCGGAGTTTTACCTGGAATATGGCAACTTTGATTATACCGTCACCGCACCTGCAAATTTGGTCGTTGTCGGTTCGGGCCAACTCGTAAATCCGGCAGAAGTGCTGACTCCGAAAGTTATGAGCCGTCTTGCAGCCGCAAGAAACAGCGATAAGACTGTGATGATCAAAGATTCCGCCGACCTGAACGATGCTTCAATTTATCCGAAGAAAGCAAACCTGACCTGGCATTTCTCGTGCAGCAACGCGCGCGACGTTTCATGGGCAGCTTCAAAAGCCTTTATCTGGGATGCGGCGCGCATCAACCTGCCAAGCGGTAAAGAGGCATTAGCACAATCAGTTTATCCTATTGAAAGTAAAGGTGTGAACGCCTGGGGCCGCAGCACCGAATATGTGAAAAACTGTATCGAGTTATATTCCAAAGAGTGGTTTGAATATACCTATCCTGTTGCCACCAACGTTGCAGGCACGGTAGGCGGCATGGAATACCCCGGCATCGTATTCTGCAGCATGCGCAGCCAGAAGGGCGGACTATGGGACGTAACCAACCACGAGTTCGGACATAACTGGTTCCCAATGATCGTCGGTTCGAACGAGCGCAAATATGCCTGGATGGACGAAGGTTTCAACACTTTTATCAATAAAGTGGATACGCGCGTATTTAATAACGGCGAATACTATCAAAAAGCTGACGTGGAAAGGGAAGCGCCGGGCATGTTCGCGCCAGGCATGGACGCTATTATGAACACCCCGGATGTGATCCAGGCGAACAACCTTGGTTATGCTGCTTACGAGAAGCCTGCATTGGGTTTAACCATCCTTCGCGAGCAGATATTGGGTGAAAAACGCTTTGATTACGCATTCCGCACCTATATCAAACGCTGGGCGTTCAAGCACCCTACGCCGTGGGATTTCTTCCATTCGATGGATAATGCGGCGGGCGAAGACCTGAGCTGGTTTTGGAATGAGTGGTTCATCAGCACCTGGAGTGATGACCAGGGTGTGAAATCGATCGAATACATCGACAACGACCCATCCAAAGGCGCTATGATAAGCCTGGAGAACAAGGGCCAGATGGCGCTGCCTGTGATACTGGAAGTGAAGGAAGAAAACGGAAAAACATCCCGCGTGAACCTGCCCGCCGAAATATGGGAGCGCGGTGGTGAGTGGACATTCAAATACAAATCGACTTCGAAGATCGTTTATGCGCTGCTCGACCCCGACCATATCCAGCCCGATACTAACCCAGAGAATAATGCCATCAGCGGTCAGCAGATGGATAAAACTGTTACCGCGGCATCAGTTGTCAAAAATTATTTAGACGCGATAGGAGGGATTGATAAGGTTAAAGACGTCAGGGACCTGAGCACTACCGCGGAAGGAGAAATTCAGGGCACGCAGATCATCCGGGTAAATCAATATAAGATGCCCGACAAGTTTGCGCAGGATATTAAAGTGCCGCAGTTTGGAAATATGGTATTTATGCACATAGCAATCAATGGCGATAGCATACTTATCAAACAGCGGGGGCGAGAGCAAAAAGTTGGCGCTGAAAAGGCTGCTGTGAAGGCGCGCTATAAATTGTTCCCGGAGTTAAATTTCGAACAGTCTGGCTTTACCATGAAACTGGATGATAAATATAGTATCGTTAATGGCGCACCGGCTTACATGGTGACCGTGTCACAGCCTGACGGTATCAGCGTAAAGTATTTTTACGATGTGAAGACCGGGCTCAAAGTTGCTCAGTACGCGACAACGCCGGCTGCCACTCACATGGAGTTCAGCGATTACCGCGATATTAACGGCGGCGTAAAAATCCCGTTTGCCGAAGTGAATGCCCTGCTTGGATTCCCGCTGAATTATAAGGTAACGAGCGCAACGGCGAATACAAATTTGGCAGACGATATTTTTAATAAATAGTTTATTGCAATAAGACTTCCGAAGTTTTTTAAAACGTCGGAAGTCTTATTTATCAAAGAAATTCAGGCTTTTGATAAGATGACTGCTGATCCATTCGGCTCCGCCTGGTACAACACATAACCGCCTTTATCATCCTTCACAATCCTTTCATTGTGGACGCGCTTTCCTTGCTGTACTTTAGCCATTTTCCAGCTTGCCGGCACATAGGTTTTCAGCGTCAGTGGCAGATCATACATGCTTTTATCCAGTGTATGGGTAAGCGTCACAGCGATCTTTCCGCCGCTTTGGGTTGAATTGACTTTTGCCGCCTCGCGTTCGCGCATGTATTTGGTCACGTCGCCGAAGGTGGCTACCCA
>JAFDZL010000270.1 GCA_018266935.1 Bacteroidota bacterium
TATTGCCTTTAACGCGGCCTGCATCTGGTTTTGCCTTTCTGCTGCCGACAACGTCGAATCATTTGTTGACCTTAGCGCTGCAGCCATCATCCTGTTTGTTTTCGCCTGCGCATCGTCCATAATGGCCCGCAATATCTTGTACTGATCATTTATCGGAGAACCGATGATCTTTGCTGTGTGTACCGAGTCAGCGCTCTGAATATTGATCGTTCCTTTATCAAGATAAAAAACCAACGCATCTCCGTTTTTTGAATCGACTTTTGCGGCGCCAACGTTTTTATAGTCAGCGATCATAAAGGCCAGCGATGGATAGATCAGATCGCCCTTAAACTCAAAATTGCCGTTTACGCATTGCGCTGAATCCAGCACACGGTTCGATCCTAGTTGATAGGCCAGGTACAATTTGGTGTTCAGCGTACCCAATTTCCCTGTTACCACGAAAGGTTGCGGATCTTGTGCCAGGGCAAACATCGGGGTTGCCAGCAGCAGGCTTAAAATCAATCTTCTGATCATCACTTCGTCAAATATTGCTCTTGTTAACGTACAATTATACAACTAATTGCCATTAGTTGAGTTTTTGGAAGGTGCGCCACCACAGATCCGGCATTTCGCCGGCAACTGCGGTCTTATAGTCTTCGTAAAGGCAGGGCACTAAGTGAAAGCGCTCGTTTTTCGAACCATTGTCCGGGTAAGGCACCTGCAGCCACCAGCGGTCGGATTTCTTGCTTTTGACAAAGACCACCTCGTGATCCTCATGCTTCAGGCTGGTTTTGTAAACAAGGTATTGCGACTTCGGGTGCATCGGGAAGTCTTTCTTACGGTTATAGAACCCGTCGATGAAATACCATATCATCTGCGCTACCAGGGTTGCAGTTTGCCCGTTGCTGTCGTAGGCGGGATTAAATTCATAGAAGCCTATCGAACTCAGTTTATCATTAAAGCCGGCATAGCGTGCTATCTGGCAGGCCTCTTCGCCGTAAAAGCCGTTAGGTGTGGCATTGGCGTTGCCCATGGCATCGGACGATCGTATCACGCCGATATCGATGCTCATCATACTGGCGTTGCGGATCACCGGTTCTGCCGCTCCCACTTGCCCGCTGATCTCGCCCAGGCGGTGTACGTCGAAATAGAGCTTGTCCATCACCCTAAGGCTTTCCTGGCCCGTAAAATAAGTTTGATAGCCCAGGTTGCTGAAGTTGAACAGGTAGTTGGGTTCGTGCAGGAATATTTTGTTCAGGTAAGAATTTGAAGTGGTTTCTGAACTGTCGATCTCGCCGTCGTCATCCAGGTCGAAGCGGGGATCAACGATGACCAGGTCAACTTTCTGCTCCAGGTCCTCGTAGGCCATGTATTGCGCATAGGTAATATCCTGCCCGCCCCCGATAATGATGGGCAAAATGCCTTTTTTTATCAGTTCATTCACTACCGTTTTCACCGCAAAATAAGTGTCCGATATGGTCGCACCCTGGCGGATATTCCCCAGGTCGGCTATCTTGGTTTTATAGGGCCCCTCGAAAAGCTGGTACAACTTCTCGCGCACATGGTCCGGTGCCAATGCACAGCCCTGATTATTGATGGCGTTCCGATCATCCAGCACGCCAATTATGGCGATGTCCGTCTTCTGCTCCAGGTCGGGGAATGAATTGGAAAAATGGGCGATCTTCTCGCCTAAATGGCTGCTGAAAAAGCCATTTCGGGGAGTGATCTGTTTCAGATCGACCGGCGCAAAAAAATCGGATAGTGACATACTAATGTGCAAATATGCAGATGTGCGAATATGCAGATTTTTTGATGAAGGGGGAATTTTATTAAAATCATTCGCACATTTGCACATCTGCATATCTGCAAATCAAAAAAATGATACTGGTTACAGGCGCAACAGGTTTCCTGGGTTCTGAGGTGGCAAAGCAGCTGGTTGAACTGGGGAACGACATCCGTTGCACCCTGCGGAAAACTTCGGTCATTCCGAAATTGCTGCAGCCTTTTGCGGATCACATTGAATGGGTTGAAGCCGACCTGCTGGATATTTTCGCGCTGGAGGATGCGCTGGACGGCGTAACGCAGGTTTATAATTGCGCGGCGTGGGTTTCGCTGAAGCAGCGCGACAAAAAACCAATGATCTATACCAATGTGACCGGCACTGCGAACCTGGTAAACCTTTGTCTCCAAAAAAAATGCCGCATGGTTCACGTAAGCTCTGTCGCGGCTGTCGGGTTGGCCAAACCTGGGGAACTAATTACCGAAAAAGATCAACTTGACCAGGATATCGAAACCGACGGTTATGCCATTTCAAAACTGGAGAGCGAAATGGAAGTGTGGCGCGGCATTGCCGAAGGGTTAGATGCAGTCATCGTGAACCCATCTATCATCATCGGGCCGAACGCCGGCACTGAAGGCAGCGGCGAGTTATTCGAGACGGTTCGCAAGGGCCTGAAGTTTTATACCGCCGGCGGGATGGGTTTTGTGGATGTGGAGGATGTGGCCAAATGTCTGATCGCATTGATGAACAGCAATATCAGCGGGGAACGCTTCATCATCAGCGCCGAAAACTGGTCCTATAAAAAGATGGTGACGTCGATCGCCGGCCATTTCGGCAAAAAGGCCCCAGCTATATTAGCCAAACCCTGGATGATGGAACTGGCCTGGCGCGGCGCGAAAGTCGCATCGGCACTTACGGGTAAAGCCCCCGCGATAGATAAAACTTCGGCACAGGCATCGACAGTGGTTCGCGAGTTTGATAACAGTAAGATCAGAAAAGCGACCGGCATCCAATTCAAACCGCTGGAGCAATCGGTAAAAGAGGTGTGTGAGGCGCTGAAAGGAAAAGATTGAAACCCTGTCCTGAACAAAGAGGCGTAGCCTCGCTTCATTTTGTAAAGGCGGATTTTAATCCGCCGAAAAACCTATCTTAGTACTACAAAACCCCATGAAAAAATACCTGTTGCTGGCATTGCTGGTTTGCGGTTGTGTTTACAGCGCGCAAAAACAACGCGCACACCACGCGGCCGAGCAATATATCAGGGACTTCCTCAATCCCCACGGGCTTGAAACAGTTTCTTTCGGCGAACTGGAAAAGCTGCGCCGCGTTACGCCGCTTGATTCTTCGTTGAACTATGCCCACATCAACCCGGATGATAGCGAGAAAGTAAAGAAATACATTGACAGCGAGAACTTTCAGCGGCCCGACCGTGCGCCTGCGAACATCAGGGAGGCGGATAGTATTGCAAAAGGAAAGCTTTTCTATTATACCCTAACTTATGTTTTCAAAGTCGATTCTGCGGGGAATAAAAGACTAATGCGTTATAAATTTGAAATGGATACTGCATTTAATGTGCTGAAAGCCGTGGACGTGACGAACGATCATAACAGGGAGTTTTGAAAAAATGTCTTAAGTCGTAAGTATAAGTGACGGAATGCCCATACCGGGCTCGCCTCGCGCCATGTTTTTGACTAATAACCAATAACCTGTCACGGGCAACCAATTGAATTAACATTTTTACAAAAAACACCGCTTCATTTTTTCATAATCATAAATGTGCAAGCAATACAATCAAAATCTGCGAAAAGCAAAATCAAATTTCGCACCTTTGCATTGCTTAGTTCCCGGCAGCTGCCGGAGAAGCTTTCGTACCTGAATGGACCAGTATTTTATTATCGATTTCGACAGCACCTTTACCCAGGTTGAGGCGCTGGACGAACTTGCGCGCATCTCGCTGCGCAAACATCCCGATAGGGAAAATATCTATAAACAGATCGAAGATTATACCAATGCCGCAATGGAAGGCCGCTTATCGTTCAGCGAAAGCCTGGCCGCGCGGGTAAAATTGGTGCAGGCTAACCGTGACCACCTGAAACAGCTGATCACGCATCTGAAAAAGAAGGTTTCTACTTCATTTTCGCGTAACAGTAATTTCTTCAGGCAGCACCAGGACAATGTCTATATCGTGTCGGGCGGATTCAAGGAGTTTATCACTCCTGTAGTGACGGACTACTTTATTAAGAAAGATAATATATACGCCAACACCTTCGTGTTTGACGAGAACGATAACATCGTTGGCTACGATAGCGAAAATCCCCTTTCGCAGGAAGGCGGTAAAGTGAAGCTGCTGAAAAAAATGGACCTGCAGGGCGAGATATTCGGCATTGGCGACGGGTATTCGGATTTCCAGTTGAAAGAATCCGGCCTGATCAAGAAGTTCTTTGCCTTTACCGAAAATATCGAGCGAAAATCCGTTGCTGAAAAAGCGGACCATGTGACGCCGAGTTTCGATGAGTTCCTCTACATCAACAAACTGCCCAGGGCTATTTCCTATCCCAAGAACCGCATTAAGTGTCTTGTCGTTGGTCACGTGGGCCAGGAGGCGCTTGATCAAATGGAAAAGGAAGGTTACGACATACGGCAAAAGGAAACTATAGAAGAAAAATATCTTGAGGAAGCGGGTGTATTACTTTGCGACGAGATCAATCAGCCTACGCCAGAGCAATTGGAAAACGCGGACCGCCTGAAAGTGATCGGCTGTTTTGGCCGCGTAGCCAGCCGCCGATTAGCTGAAACGGCCTGCGAGAATGGCATCATTATTTTTGACGACCCAAAATACAATCCCCGCAATGTCGATTTCATACCAAAACGCGTCATCTCGTTCATGAACGAAGGGAAAACGCACATGAGCTGCAACTTCCCCGACCTGCAGCCACCGCGCAATGATAACACCCACCGCATTATCCATATCCATACCAACGTGCCGGGCATCCTCGCCCAGATCAACGATGTATTTGCAAGACATAACATCAACATCGTGGGCGAATTCCTGGTAACGAACCAGCAGATCGGCTACGTACTGACGGATATTTATTCCGGTTACAGCAAACAGGTGATCAGCGAGTTAAAGAATATTGATCACACGATAAAGCTGCGACTTTTGTATTAAAACGACCGGGCCATCTCGTCCATAGACCATGGTCGATAGTCCAGGGCAAATCTCCTTAAACTATGGTCTATGGACGATTGACTATGGACTCAATCTTTCTCAACAAACGGTATAACCAAAACCGGCACCTTCGAATGCCGAACCACGTGTTCAGCAACGCTGCCCATCAAAAGACGGTCGAGGCCTGAACGACTATGGGTGCCGATGACGATCAGATCGGCGCTGAATTGGGCACAACAATCCAGAATGCCATTTGCAGTACTGCCAAATTCGCTGAACTGCGTGACCTTCAGATCACCGGCAAATTGTTTTACCGTGGTTTCGATGAGATTTTCGGAAACCTCTTTCTGAATATTCATGATTTCAGGATCGGCAGCGACCTCCTGGTCAAATATCGAACCTGTTACCATGTCGGGCCCCGGAGCAGGTGCGACCATCGGCTCGACGATATTTACCAGGCCGACATCAGCCTTGCATAAATGCGCCAGCCCGAAACCGTACTCAGCGGCATGTTCGGCCTCCTTGCTGTTGTCAACAGCAATTAATATCCTCTGTATCTTCATGGTATAAAATTAACGCTATTTATGTTCATTTGTTCAGGCATTGGCTGTTTTGTTACCTTTGCAGCAAACCATTTATGAGCATCACCCCCGAAATAGAAAAACGCCTTGCGCTTTTGCAGGAAAAATACGAAGCCATGGGCCAGGACATGGTATCATACCTCGACGGCCTGCTGCATGCCGACTTCCTGACCTACTGGGACTATATCCATCTTGATACCTTGCTGAGCCTGCAAAATCCGAAGACGCCGTTCCCGGATGAAGAAATATTTATCATGTACCACCAGATCACAGAGCTCTATTTTAAGCTGGTGCTGCATGAGTGCAAACAGATTGCCGAAAATCGGGCATTGACAGCAGAGTTTTTTACCGCGAGGGTTGGGCGCATTAACCGGTATTTTGAAGCGCTGATCAAATCGTTCGACATCATGGTGGATGGCATGGAAAAGGACCAGTTCCTGCAATTCCGCATGTCGCTGCTGCCGGCCAGCGGGTTCCAGAGCGGGCAGTACAGGATGATCGAGATCTATTCGACGGATTTTATCAACCTTGTGGCCCGCGATAAACGCAAAGAACTTGCCGCCACGCCTATTGAGGATCAATTTGAATTCCTGTACTGGAAATTCGGCGCTACCGAGCTTTCGACGGGCAAAAAGACGCTTACGCTGAAGCAATTCGAGAAAAAATATTATAAAACCTTTATTGACCTGGCCAAAAGCCACGTGCAAACCAATTTCAATGCCCTTTTGCAGCAATTGCAATATGAAGGGGCCTCGACACCCGCACTGGAAAACGAATTGCGCCAGTTGGATGCGAACGCCAACGTAAACTGGCCGCTGGTTCACTATAAATCGGCTGTCCGCTACCTGGAACGTAAACCCGAAGAGATTAAAGCCACCGGCGGCACCAACTGGCAGAAATATCTTCCGCCGCGTTTCCAGAAACTTATTTTTTACCCATCGTTGTGGACACCCGAGCAGGAAGAGAATTGGGGCCGTTCATGGGTGGAAAGTGTATTGAAAGGAAATTAGCATCCGCCATCGCCGATCAAAACTTTGCTAAAGATTACTTTAGAACCATGCTTAATGGTTAAGGTCGCCTTCATAACAAAATACTCAGTATCAAGCTGTTTGCGAAGGCCATCCTTGACAATTACCGTGTATCCATCGCCAATATAAACATCTGCATTCTGTCCGTTGCTTATTTTTTCGTCGGTCTTTAACAATATCTGTTTACCGTTGACATGAATAACGGCATCGCCGTAGTCGGTCCAGAATACCGTCTTGCCTGCCTTTTTGTCTTTCTCAGAAAGATAATAACCACTTCCGCAACCCATCAGGTCTGAGGGGACATCTTTAAAACTAGAGATAATATCTGCCTGCTGTTGAGAGGCGGGAAAAATGTAAAAGCTGTGTAAAGAAAATAACGCTATGGTTAAAAAGAGTTTCATAAGGCTCACTGATACGCAAATATGCATAAAAATAGCTACCTTGCAACTTTCAGAAATCAATACACTAAGGCCATGACTGAGACGCTGGACATCAAGATCACGAAGACGAAACATTCCCGCCTTGCGGAAACCGATTTTAGCAACCTGCCCTTCGGCAAGAATTTTAGCGACCACATGTTTGTGGCCGACTATGCTGATGGTGAATGGAAGAATTTTGAGATCGTCCCTTATGGTGAAATTGGCTTCAGCCCGGCGATTTCCGCACTGCACTACGGACAGGCGTTCTTCGAAGGCCTGAAAGCATACAAACATGCCGACGGTACGGCTTCCGTGTTCCGTCCTGACAAGAACGCTGTGCGTTTTAACCGCTCGGCCGAGCGCCTGTGTATGCCGCAATTACCCGAAGAAATATTTGTACAAAGTATCGCGGCGCTGGTCGACCTGGATCGTGACTGGATCCCTACGGCGCCAAACCATTCGCTGTATATCAGGCCGGTGATGTTCGCGACCGACCCATACCTGGGCGTAGCAGCATCGGCTACCTACAAATATGTGGTGTTAACCTGCCCGGTGGGCCCTTATTTCGCGAAAGTGTTGCGCGTAAAGATCGAAAATCAGTTCACCCGTGCCGCTGAAGGCGGCTTCGGTTACGCCAAAGCCGCTGGTAACTACGGCGGCGCCATGCTTCCTGCTAAAAAAGCTGTTGAAGAGGGCTTTGATCAATTGATCTGGACCGACGCCAAAGAACATAAATATATTGAAGAAATGGGCGCCGCTAACGTGATGTTCGTACTGGATGGCAAGCTGATCACGCCATCGCTCGATTTGCATACGATACTGGACGGCGTTACCCGCAATACCGTGATCACGCTGGCCTGCGACTGGGGTTTCCCGGTTGAAGAGCGCCGCGTGTCGGTAGCTGAAGTAATCGAAGGCGCGAAGAATGGCAAGCTGACCGATGCTTTCGGCGCGGGGACTGCCGCTACCATCGCACCGGTAGGTTCAATCAGCTATAAAGGCGAAGAATATTTCCTGAGCGACCCGAAAACACGCGAATTCTCACAGAAAGTGCTGAGCACACTGGATGGAATTCGTTACGGCAGGACCGAGGATACGCATGGCTGGAACTATATTGTATAGAGTCGAAAGTACTAAGTCAAAAGTACTAAGTCATTATCGACTCGGGACTTTTGACTAAAGACTCCGGACTATAATTCAATTCACCCTCAAAGCAATCGTAGAAGATTTACCGAAAACTATCTTTTGATTCGGATCGGAAGGGTTTGTATTCCATAAACATTCGCGTACGGTTAGGTTCTGCGTTTTCGCATCAAGCGAGATCAACTGAAACGACAATTGGGTTTCATCTTTTGCCGAATATTTACCCTTCATCGGCGAATCAACCCTAAAAGTATTCAGGTTTACGTCGTTATCCGGCCCGTGATACACATAAAATTGGTTCCAGTTGCTGTTGCCGTGGAAATAGGCTTTGATATTGGGATGGGCTTTTAGAAATTTTACGAAGCCGCGTTGTTCTATTGCGGTTGCACCGTCGTCTTTTGAAGCAACTGCGCCTTCTTTGTAATGTTCTTCCGTAAGATTCTCGAAGTGGTTTTCCAGCGTCATGTTATAAGGCGGCAGCGGATTGGTAAAATGTTTGGATTCGCATTCGGGCTGATCGTGCGTCACAATGATCACAGGCGTTTTGGACGAGACGGTGCCCATGTCCTTTTCCATCCATATTCGCTCCGCAGAATCGGCCCAAAGCGTTATGAACATGAAGTGTACGCCCTTGATATTACGTGAATAGTTAATCTTATCCTTATGATAATCATAGTCCCCGCTGGTCAGCGTTTTCGATGGTTTGAGCATCAGGTTATATATACCAACCATCGATGAAGGGTCCGTTGCAGGTTTCATCACACGCGCATAACCTATAGCATTGGAAATATCATGGTTCCCCGGAACGATCAGTAACTTAGTCGGCCGGCCATCGTGCCCTTTCAGGTCAATTCGGTGCATATATTCCTGCTCAAACTGGGTCCACGATGCTGCGGCGCTCTGCACCGGCGGTTCCATGCGGTTGGCAATATCGCCGCCTTCGATCAAATAATCTATCGCCCCTGCTTTCCGGTTTGCGCCAACACCACCATCAGCCGGCAACGTCATTTCGGGCAGGGTGTTCATTTGCCTGATCATGGCGTCATTCACCCGGTAACTCATCACATTGCTATCGCCCCTGAATTTAGGCCGGGTAATACCAAAATGAGCATCCGAAGTGAAAATCATATTGACCGTTTCCTGGGCGTAGCCGCTTTGAACCATCAAATTTAATGCGGCTACAATGATCCATAACGACGCTATTCTATTCCTGCTCATCGTGGGTAAAATTAATTTCTTTTATAAAATGATATCGTTGACAACTTGCCTGAATAACCTTTGATCTCGGTATCGGTATAGTATCCCGAACCATCAGCCGCAAAACCGATGCCTTCACCCTGGGGCTCGTTATTGGCGTAAGGTGCAACCTCGGGCTGCATCAAAAGACCTTGCAAAATACTCGTTCCGGCAGGGAGCTTCCAGTACCAGATCAATTGGTTGCTTCGCAATAATATTTCGGTACCGTCGGGTGAAATATCACCGCCGGTGGCTTTGTCGAAGTACAATTTAACCACGGGCGTCATTACCGTGGTCGAAGTGGTGCTTTGCGGGTAATGTGCGACATATAACTGGCAGAAGTTACTTTGCTTGCTGGCAATGTAAATGTCTTTGGTGTTCGGGTCAACCATCAGCGTTTCCGCATTACGGGGTCCATCAGGGTATTTCAGCTTTATCGTATCGATCTTAGTGACATTAATATTAACGGGAAATGTTTGACCTGAAAGATCGGGTTCTTCAAAACGATAAATAATTACTGATGAGTAGGCCGAATGATTGTCACCAATATCACCCAGGTAAAAGTAACTTTTGCCGGCAACAGGCCCCGGCCCTACCGCAATGTCTTCCCAGTCACGGTTAGCTTCAGGTATGTTCAGCGTGCCTTTGTTGGCGCCGGCGCCGTCAATCATATAAACCTGGTTGGGGTTCCCGCCATCGTTTTGAATATACAGTATGCCGGGGTTCAGCCTGCTTGCTGCCACACCGGATACTTCCACAAGGTCTTGCCTTTCGAGACTATTAACAACAGGTGCCTTTGTAAAAGCTTTGGTGGTATCGAGCCCGGAGGGGTTATAGGATGGGATCAGGAAGTTAACAACCGGGGGAGGATCGTTATGCGTTGTCGTGTCTTGTGCGGGCTGCACCGGGGCTTTTACGGCAGCCTTTTTACAGGCAAACAACGCTATCATTAAAAAGCATAACAACCCGTATTTAATTTGATGCTTCATGTATCTTTATTAAAGGGGTTGCTATGCGAATTATTTAACTCGAAATGGTATTAGTGCTGGTTGCCTGAGCCGTCACGCTGGTAGCAGCCCATATCTTTTCCGGGTGCAGTGATACCGCTTGAACCGAAGTTAGGATCAACCGGAATACCGGCTGTGATCGGCGAGAATGCGTTTGTGGTGCCTTTGCCGACGGCAGGCGAGCCGGACTGCAAGTGAAAATCAAAACCGTCAACTGAGCACTGGGTTATCCAGGCATTGGCAGCTTCCGGCAACGGAAAATTCGCAAACATCGGGTTGTTTTTGCCTACCAGCGATGTGGCGTCATAAACGTCTCCAAAATTGTAATTTGCACCAAGGAATGTAGCCATGTTGGGTATGTCCGTCGATTGAGGATGAGTTACCACAGGCTGTGCGACGCTTGTTGGCACAAATTGACCGCAGATAGCCGCATTGTCGCCATAGTAGAAGTTATAACCGTAAGCCGTTTTTTGGATGATATCCGAAGCGTTTGTTGTGGTATCAGCCAGGTAAACCTTCGCACCACCCGGGCCGCCGGCAATACGTACTCCGAATTCGCAATTGACGATCAGGTTGTTGTAAACCAATGCTCTTGAATTGTTTTCGATCTCAACCGAGCCGCTTCGCGCGCCAAAAACGCCGTCATTCCTGAATCCGTCATTAACGTAAGTATTATTATACATGGTAAACTGACATTCGCCTGCCGTAGTACCGTCGCTGGCGGTCTTGGTACCGTTGGTAGCGCCGCCAATGATCAGGTTGTAAGCCATGTTACCCACAGAACTGCCTTTGGCATTAAATCCGTCGCCGCCATTACTGCCGCATTTCTCCAACGTGTTACGCATAATGTTGTAATGACCGCCATAGAAACGTGTAACGTCATCAGGCGAACCATAGATCCACGAATCTTCCATAATGAAGACACCGTTAGGGTTCTCAAAATACAAGACAAATTGCGCGCCCGTTTTTAAACTGGTCGCGTTTTGAAACGGAAGCGCTTTTAGCGCGGCCCCACCGAAATCGAGGTGCGTCCATTTGATAACCACCAAATTAGATGAATTGCTGCAATAAATACCACCCCATCCGCCGACATAAGCCGAGTCGGTAGCTAAAGTTGATGTTCCGGTTGTCTTGTGCCTGCGTGGGTCAGTTACCGTAATGGGGTCGTCTTTTGTACCGAGGAAAACGATGTCGCCGTTAACGATAAAGTTGGCGCCATTCGTCATATTGATCTTAACGCCTTTCTGCACCAGTAGTGTGTCGCCCGCATTGATCGTGATATCGCCGGCAACGGTATAAGTTTGGTCGGCAAGCATGGTGCCCTTGTACGAACCGGCCTGTAATGTACCCGCATTACTGATCGGTTTTCCCACCTGGATCTGCGGTTTTGAAACCACAGCCTTATCACTCTTCTTGCAGGCTGCCATGGCCAGCAGTGATAAGCCCAACGAAATAATTTGTAGTTTTTTCATAACTGATGAACTGAATAATGGTTAATTAAATTTTTAATGTATTGCGTGTTATTTAGTTAAAATTGAACCTGAACCCAAGATTATACCGTGCGTAGTACTGATCGTACTCAACCGTTGTGTAATTGGGGCTCTCCTGGTGCGGGTATTTTAAAATCCCCGCATAGTTGTAAGTATTATTCTGTTTTATAAATAATTCATACGGGGTGTTAAGAATGTTATTGATCTTGACGAAAACCTGGTAGTGCTTGCCGAAAGATTTCTCGGCTGAAAAATCAAGGTTTGTTGTTGCTTTCTGCCAGGTGTCAAGCCCGTAGTATTCTGATACGGCCTGTATCATCTCGCCGGTGTAAGATAATGCTAACTGCGCATCAAGGCCGTTCCGGGTATTTTTGTACAACAATGAAAAGTTGCCAATATTTGGCGCCTGGCCCTGCAGCGGCCGGGTTTGATTGCGGTAGCTGGGTGAAGTTTGATTCAATACATCAATCCTTTTTACCGACGTGATCTGTGAATTGGTGTAGGTATAGTTAACTGCTGCGCCGATATCGCCAAAGAACTTGGTAACTGCAATTTCGATCCCGTAATTATGGGCATTCCCAAGATTGACAGGTTCCAGGACCAAACTTTCCCCCTGGCCGTGCGTGAATTGCTGCTCGATCGGGTTAATCAGGTATTTGTAAAATCCGCCAACGAGAAATTCATCGAACGCCCCGGGAAAAAACTCGTATCTCAGGTCGTAGTTGTTAATCGTCGTATGCTGCAAATAAGGGTTACCCACCGTAAGATAAGTTTCCTGTGTTGCATCGGGATACGGAATAAGATCAGCGTAGGCAGGCCTTAAGATGGATTGGTAATAAGATAGCCTGATCGCCTGGTTACCGGTCAGTGAATATTTAGCATTAATGCTTGGCAAATAATCCGTGTAATCGATTGTTGCTGATTTGCCGGCGAACGTAGCTGGCAACGAAGAGAAGTAATACTGGTAAGTGTGTTCGCCTCTTAGTCCGAATATTAAATTTAGTTTATCGGTTGCCGAATAGTCAACCATGCCATAGCCCCCCTGGACATTCTCGGTAAACGTGTACACCCCGGGATCACTGTATGAAGATCCCCTTGCATTGTCCGGCGCGGTAGCGAAAGTAAAAAACGAAGCGGGGACCGAAACATATACCTCTTCCGAGTAAGGATTGCCGGGGTCCGCACCGTGAGGCAAACTATACTGATCCACGAAATTATCTCTCGTCTTGTGACGAATCATTCCGCCGGCCGACAACAGGGCCTTGCGGCCGAAAACCGTTGCATCGTAATGCAGGTTTAAATAACCGGACAGGTCCTTATCTGTATTATGCGTCCAAATCCTTGATTCGTTGCCAACGTAAACGGGGCCGTCAATTACTTTCGGCGTCACATAGGTGGAACTACCCGGAGATCCGGGCGTAGGCTCATTTTTACCGCCATCGGCTTTGGCCGTATCGGGACTTGTGTTATAAAAAGTTTTAAATTCGGCAATATCCGGCTGTTTATGTATAGCCTCCGACGTGGCAATTATCCAGTCCAGTGAAAATTTATCGCTTAACCTGTGCTTGCCTTTGAGGGTGGTGTTGTAAATACTTTGAAGGTCGGACCGGGTCTCCGTAAAATTATCTATCTCATTGGTGTAATGATACCCCTGGTAAGAATAGCCCCCATAAACCAGGTCCTCCGTGTTGCGTACGCGGTGTTCGTTCAGTTGCAGGTAAGTGCCAAATAATGTAATGGAGTTGTTATCATCGATCTTATAATCGAGCGAGGCCATGGTGCCCAGCCTGCTTAGCTGTGATGAATATTGACGATTATACGAGTCCTGGAAATTGGTTTCAACATTCTGGGAATTAATGTCAGGCGCCGGGCCTACAGTATGGGTTTGTATAACCTGGAAGGTGTTATTGCCTACGTATTCATTACGATATGTCCCGGCGAAAACCACGCCAAGCTTGTTATTTAAAAAGCGGTCGCCAATAGTCAAACTGGCATCGGCATTTGGGGGCGGCGTCCCCGACTTTGTAACCAGGTTTTGATAAGGAAAATCATTGATCGATGCATAGCCAAGCGGGGGCAATAGTTCTCCCGGCGCTTTTGCGTGCACGGTGGCCGGATTGAAGCTGCTAAAGCCCCTGTTGATAAACAGTTGACTATAGCCGGTGCCAAAGTAGCCGTCCACCCTAAGCCTGTCGGGTGCGGTTTTCATCACCATATTCACAACGCCCCCCGATGCATCGCCTTCCATATCCGGCGTCAGCGTTTTGTACACCTCGATTTTTTCCACGAGATCCGCAGGGAATATATCAAGGGGAACATAACGGTTTTTATTGTCAGGGCTTGGTATCTTGATCCCGTTGATCAGGGTGGTGTTATATTGCTTATCCATGCCACGGATGATCGCGTGCTGCGCGTCGCCTGTATTACCTCTGTCAACCGAAATGCCAGATACCCGGCTGAGGACATTCGATACCAGTACGTCCGGCGAAATGGCAATAGCCTGGGCTGAAACCGCATTCAGCGTGTTCCTGGCGTTTTTTTCATCGTTTCGAGCAGATGCGTCGGTTTCGCGGCTGACATGCTCGTTCACTTGAACCTCATTCAGCGCTTTAGCGCTCGGCACCATCGCCACGTTCAAGGTTGCAGTGCCCGCTCCGTCAACCTCCACATCATATTCTTTTGTGGTATTATAGCCGATAAATCTGACCTGCAATTTGTACGCGCCGGCAGGCAGATTCTTGAAAATATAGACGCCGTCAAGTTTCACCGTGGTATTCTGCTGAAAATCGGCTTTTTGAATATGTACGATCGCTCCAAAAAGCACATCACCACTCTTCGCATCCGTCACGGTGCCTTTAATATTTTGTGCCGATGCAATGCCGCCAAAGCCCGTTAGTATGACAATTATTATGGATAGCCTGAATAAGAATGGTAAAGTTGATTTCATCAATGGTTAAAAAAAATAAGATCAGCAGACAAAAAAGTGGCTTTAATTTGCGGGAAACGGCATTTATTTAGCGTAACTGCATATAGGTATCCCCGTTTTGCGAACGTAAAGGACCTCCTTTTGACAAAGGGCTGTACTTGTGACGCCGCTAAAATTTAGCGGCACAGTAATATGAATTTTGGTACCGGAAAAAGTAACTTGAGAGGTAGATTTTGGTTCCATGGGGTTTGGCATTTGGCGCAAAGTGCCCACGAAAATTTGGATAAATTCTGAATTTTATACCCCCATAAAATTCCTTAACAGAATGATTTCACAAGCTTAACATTAGCGCGTATTTTGCACGCTAAGGTCACATTTGGATAACACTGGATTTACTCGACGGTAACAGTGAGGCCTTCCTGTTGTAAGATTTTCCGGTAGATCTCCATCTCGGTGAACGAGCCTTCCAGCACAGCGCATTTGCCCTCGTTGTGCACCTTCCAGGCTATTTTTTCGGCCTGCGACTCGGAATAGTCGAGGTATTTCATCATGCAGAAGATCACATGGTCAAAGGTGTTGATATCATCGTTCCAAAGGATCAAACGATGCATTTCTTTGAGGCTGGTTAGTATGTCCTCAAGCGTTAGGGTTTCTTCCTGTGTTTCTGTAGCCGGCATAATGTAACCACAAAATTACCGAAATCCCGGCAATAAATAAGGCCGTTGTCAGTTTGCAGTTGCCGGTTTGCAGTTTGCAGAAAATTGGGTCGGCTTATTGAAACCTGCAAGCTTTATTGGACGGTGTAATGGTACACAACCCTGCCAATCCTGCCATTCCCGTCAATACCTTCGACGATTACACGATAGGTGCCTTTGGTATCGGCATTATAAAATTCAAATGAGGCTTTGCCGTCTTTATCAGTGATGATATTGGGGTTCCAGTAAATGGTAACACGGTTATCCGGTTTGCCATTAGTTTGTGGATTTTCGTATTTCGGCGAGTAAAACTCACGGGCTTTGTAATAGCCTTTTATGGTGCAGGTAGTAATGTTTGTTGCTAACGAACCAGCATAACTTCCTTTTTTTGTGTTGACCAATATCAGTCCATTATAACCGTCATTACCATATATAGAAGTGAAGCCCCCTGTCCGAAGTACTTCGACGCTTTCAACAAGCTCCGGAGGGAGCGTATTGAGCGTCTCAGCATCAATAGATATGCCATCCAGCATGATTCCCATCCTCACCAGTCTTCCACTCTCATGGGTAGCGGGATAGTAGCACATTTTATCCAAGTCGTATAAAAAAGTCACATCACGTAACTTACCTATCAGGCATTGGGCTATCGATGGACAAGTCAGTTTTATATTTTTAAAGAGCAATACCTGATCCGCATTTCCAGCACCGTTTAGATTTGATGAGTTTTCGAGCAAAGGCTTTTTTGCTTTTATAACGACCTCTTTTAAGAGTTTGGAATGGCCGGCGGCCGGTAATTTTGCCGGCTGTGCGTTTAAAGTTTGTTTAGGCGGCAAATGAATGGACAAAACGCTATCATTGGTTAATGCCATATCATAATGCTGCAATTTGGGCAAATCATCGTCAACCGTAACCACCACATTTTTGCCATCCTTGGCGGTATGTGCCTGTATCTTGCACCTCAGGCTGTCGGTGATCATCAACCGGTCGAAAACAAAACGCCCTTCCTGGTCGGTTACGGTATCCAGCAACATATAACCTCCCTGTGAGCTTAATAAAGTGACTTTTGCTTTGGCAACCGGCTTGCCCCCGGGTGTTCTTACATGCCCGGATAGGCTTAAGGTCTTTTCTGGCCGGTAATTGATCTGTACCAGATCTCCGCTTAATATTTTTTTCCATTCAAAACGCCGGTAGCCCTGCGTCAGCATCAAAACATCCAGATCGCTCGCCGCATGTTCATCGTTGCCAAAATAATAACCGGGCTTTTCAATGTAGCCGTTCAGGTCAGAAGTTAGCAGTAAGCAACTTAAAATGGACGGCTCTGCATCCGTGTCACGGGGTAACACCGATTCATTTACCACGGCTGCCGAAAAGCTGCCTGCGACAAATTTGCCGGCGCTGTCGATCCGGCTGAGATCAATTTTAATAGGTTGGCCTTCAGAGAAGGCCGCCGCCTGGCCGGCGGTTAATTTCAATCGCAATTGATCATGCCGGCCTAAAAAGGCTACCCGTTCATTTAACGGTTCGCCATTCGCTGAAAATAGTGTAAACTGAACGATACCTGTCGGAAACCTGTTTTTTGGGACGATCGCGACGAGCGGCGCCGCGGTCACTTTACTTTTGGCGGTATAATAAACCTTGCCGCCGGATTGGGCGATCAGGTTTATCTCGCCGTATTGCTGCGGATCATCCAGCACACTTTTGCTTGCGGTAATGGTTACGCGGACAGCGCTCGTGTCGGAATTATTAATGTTCATCACAAAGCCCCTGTCAATCGCGGCCGGTAAACTAACGACACATTGCGAACCATCGGCAAAAGTGACCGAGGCTTTATAGGTTTTCCCTGGTTCGGGGGTCAGGTAGAATATCCCCATTCCCAGGTGTTCGCTTTTAAATACGGTGATCTGCTGACCTGAATCGTCCGTTACGATACCGGTCGCATCCACAATCAAGCTATTTTCACCGGTCGCTTTGAAAGCGACTTTCGACCGGATGCCATTGACCATGCTGCCACCTTCAGGGAAAAATTGGATGTCGGCCTTGCCCGCGTCCTTCCTTTTTCGCACAGCCGTTTTCCCGGCCCGGATCTCAACCGGGGCTTGCACATGCTGAACTGAATTTATTATGGTGACAGGTTTGTCAAAGAAATATTCTGATCCGGCATTGCGCATCCAGTTGGTGTAGGCTACAATACGATAACGACCTGCGGGCAGAGTGTCCGCCAAAGACATATCACTCCACCCAAGCCCGTTGACCAGCGACAGCCTGACCATTTGAACAACGGAATCTTTGCTATTTGCTAAACCCACGTTCAATACGTTGCTTATCTTTGATAGCGCATGAGTTGGTCCTTCGGTCACATAGGCTTTGAACCAGATCGTGTCTCCCGGAGCATAATAAGGCCTGTCAAGATGCAGATAAGCTTTTTCCTGCGCGGGCTGCATGGCTGCTTTGGCGGCCGCCTGCGACAAAAATGTGCTGTCCTGCGCAGAGGCTGCCAGGCTTAGGACTGTCAAGGCGAGGAAAATGACTTTACAGGGCATCGGTTTAATAAGGTTACTTAAAATTAGACTTTCATTTTTACAAATCCTATTGTAGGTTTATTCAACCTTATACTGATAAACTTTCCTCCCTATATTTCCTTTGCTGTCCATTCCTTCAATGATCACCTTGTAATTTCCTGTTCCATCCGCGTTATAAAATGAAAGTTCGGCATTGCCGTCTTTATCCGTAGCCAGCTCCGGCTGCCAGTAAATAGTGCTGCGAAGGTCTTTACGGTTCATATTGTCGTTGGGATGCTCATATTTAGGAGCATAAAATTGGCGGGCTTTGTAAAAACCCATAGCAGAGATGGGTAAAACGCCGGTGGAAACGATGTCTTTAGGATCGAGGCCTTTGCCTTGTTTAGTGGTCACGATAATAACGCCGTTGCCTGCATCCATACCATAGATACTCGCATTACCATATTTCATAACTTCAATTGTCTCTATGTGTTGTGGATTTATTAGATTCATAGCCATATTTCCCATATTGACGCCATCTAAAATGACGAGCATCGGACCTGAACCTCTCAAAAAAGGTCGGCCACCATCGCCCTTGCCTGGATCTGCGAAGCTGACCCTTGTTAGACGGCCATCAAGATTTGAAGCTAACATGCCACCAAATTTCCCGATCTCATCTGCGTGCAAGACCTGATCCGCATGCCCAGGCCCTAATAAACTTGAAGACGGATAATTTTCGTTCTTGTGTATTACAGCTTTGATTTTCACTTCTTTCAGTAATCGGCCATTAGGCAACCCATATTTAGCATACTGGTCCCATTGTTCCTTATGGTTCTGAAGATAGCTGAGCATACGCTTGGTTGAATCACCCACTGTTAGCAGTGCCAGACCTACCCCAGGTTCGCTCTGTCGCTTATTGTAAGTGATCACAGTAGAAATTTTCCCCTTACTTGTGGCTGCCTGCAAGATGAACTTGGCGGTGTCGGTAAAGAGCAAGTTACTAAACCTGAAATTGCCCTTTTCATCGGTCTTTTGGCTCAGGACCGGGCCGCCGATTCGGGTGATGAGCGATACCATTCCTTTTGCTACCGGTTTGCCAAGCACGGTTTTCACAGTCCCGCTTATTGACAAATCGCGTTCGGGTTTATAAGTGACGGGCGACAGGCTGTCGCTAAGTATTTTCTTCCACTCAAACCTCCGGTAACCATGCGTCAGCATCACCAGGTCGAGGTTTTTGGCGGTAGTATCATTAATATGGCTGAAATAGTAATTCGGCTGCTCGATGTAACCTTTCAGGTCCGAGGTTAAAAGCAGGTCTGTAAGAATCGTGGTTTCGCTGTTCTCGTCATTTGGCACTTTGCTTTCATCTGTGACTGAGACTGAAAAATGACCCATAGCCGCTGAATCCGCCCTGGTTTTGGCATTGAGTTTCAGGGCGACTTTCTCCCTCGGCGCATATTCGGTTTTATCTGTTGTTACATTGAGACTGAGCTGGTCATAATTCTGCACAAAGATCAGCCTTTCGCACAACGGCTCGTTATCGGGCGAAAACAGCGTGACGGTGGCAACGCCTGTGAACAGCTTTCGTTTTAAAATATATAACACCGTGACCGTGCTGTCCAGGGTGCAGGATACGGTTGTGGCTACACCCCCTGAATTGATGAGCAGCGTGAATACTTTCCCCTGGTTTGCAGCCAGGCAGCCGGGAGTCGCCATGATCCTGGCTTTGGCAAATGCGACTGAATCATTACTAACGGACAAACTAATACCCTGTTGGCTGGCAGCCGGTAAAGGAACGATTTGTGTGCTTCCGTCCGCAAAATTGAGCTTGGCCTGGTAAGTTTTGCCCGGTTCCGGCATCAGCCCGAAGCTACCCATGCCCAGGTGGATTGAGGCAAAAGAGGTGATTTCTTTATTGCTATTATCTATTATTACACCCCTTACATCAATCCCTAACCCGTTTGGGCCAACTGCTTTAAACGCGACACGAGATTGGATGCCCGCCACCAGCGTCCCGCCTTCCGGGAAGAATTGCACATCAGGTTGCCCGCTGCCCGTGTTGCGGTCAACCATTTTACGATTCTGAAGCGAACCTATGGGAATTATTTTTTCAAAAAAGCTGCCGGGGTCGTTGCGCATCCATTCCGTCCACGCACGAACGCGGTAATTGCCTTTGGGTAACGAGTCAGGCAAGGCAAAATCGCCCCAGGCAATACCATTGGGCAATTGGAGCTTGATATTTTGGTCAACCTTGTTTTTGGTATTGATGAGGTCGATATGCAATACCCCGCTGATGCGCGACGGAACGTGCCGTTCGCCCATAGTTACGTAAGCTTTGAAATACATCGTGTCGCCAGCGGCGTAATAGGGTTTGTCGAATTGCAGGTAAGCTTTTTCAACAGGGCGGGCCTGGTTGAAGGCTTTGAGTTGTCTAACGGGGATACTGTCCGTTTGCGCATGAAGCGGCACATAAAAACAGATTAGCACAAATGCAATGAGGTAGGCTCTCATCGTGACGATATGGTTTGGAAATACCAAGATACCAAACCTTTATACCGTTCGCAAATATTCTAAAGACGAATAAGTCAGTATTTTATTAAAAAAGAAGACAAGCTAAAAGCCGAAGGCAGAAAGCACAAAGCTTTGGTCTTTCCGCTTTAAGCTTTAAGCCTTCATTAAAACTTATTCTTCCACATCATACTTTCCACCGGGCGGGTAGTCGGGTTGTTGTATTTGGCGTTTGATTTGGTGTTGTAGAGTGTTTCTATCTCGCCTTCCACCGCAAAATAGATCAGCTGGCCTATCGGCATACCCGCATAAACCCGTACTGGCTGCGCCACGGATATTTCCAGCGTCCAGGTGTTGCAGAAGCCTACGTCGCCTTTGCCGGCGGTGGCGTGAATGTCGATACCCAGGCGGCCCGTGCTCGACTTTCCTTCCAGGAAGGGCACGTGTTTATGCGTCTCGGTATATTCCATCGTTACGCCCAGATACAACGTATTGGGCTGCAGCACGAAGCCTTCTTTGGGTATCTCGAAGCCTTCGATCTCGTTGTGCACCTTTGCGTCGAGCACACGGCTTTTGTAGGTGGCCAGGTGCTTGCCCAGGTGCACGTCGTACGAATTGGTGCCTAAGCACTCGCGCTTAAAAGGTTCAATAATGATGTTCCCGGCGTCAATTTCCTCAAGTATCCTCTTGTCAGATAAGATCATATTCTGCTGCGATAAAGCGCCTAAATTATAATTATTTGACATAAGTTTGCCATGCTTTTTGCAATTTTACTTTTATGGCGATAGCATACAAAAAGCAGGTCGATAGCGATACCGAATTTGCTCTTTGGAAGATAGAAGAGAAGGCCGAAGACCTGTATAATAAGCTCCAGCTCGACGACCAGGAAAAGGCCTATGTGGAGAAACTTAGCCTCGGGAAGCGCCACCTGCACTGGCTGGCCGTAAGGGTGCTGCTGCGCACCATGCTGAACACCAGCGAATTCATCGACTGCAGGATTGACAGCCACGGCAAGCCTTACCTGGTAAGTCTGCCCTATCATATCTCGCTCAGCCACTCGTTCGACTATGCCGCGGTAATGATGAGCCGTACCAGTCCCGTCGGCATCGACATCGAGCAGATACGCGAGAAGGTCGAGCGCCTGGCCTATAAATTTATGCGTCCGGAAGAACTGGCCTTCATCGATGGCGTTGACCCGGTGAAGCACCTGTATGCCGCCTGGTGCGCCAAAGAAGCCGTTTATAAGTGCTTTGGGCAGAAAGAGGTGTCTTTTGCTAACCACATTTCGCTGGAACCGTTTAACTTTGCACTGCCGGGAACCGTGAACGCCCGCCTCGCGAAAGGCGATGTGAGCCTCGACTACCACGTGCACTACCTGCAATACGAAGATTACATGATAGGCTACGTAAAGGGATAAGGATATGAAGAACAAGCAAGTACAATTCCAGGATTGGGGCCTCATCGACTACAAGGAGGCCTGGGACCGCCAGGAGGCGCTGTTTGCCCAAACGGTCGATCTGAAGACGCACATCCGCAACATGAAAATGGCGACCGAAGGCGACGAGTATGAAGAGGACGAGGCGACACCGAATTATCTGGTTTTCTGCGAGCATCCGCACGTCTATACCCTGGGCAAAAGCGGCAAACCCGAGCACCTTTTATTAGACGAAAAAGGCCTGAAGGAAAAGAAAGCCTCCTATTACCCCATCAACCGGGGCGGGGATATTACCTACCACGGTCCCGGGCAGATCGTCGGCTACCCGATCCTTGATCTCGACAACTTTTTTACCGATATACACCTGTACCTGCGCACGCTGGAAGAAGCGGTGATCCAAACCCTCGCCGATTACGGCCTGGAGGCCGGCCGCTACCCCGGCTACACCGGCGTATGGTTCGACGCGGATAACGACAAGGCCCGCAAGATATGCGCCCTCGGCGTGCGCTGCAGCCGCTGGGTGACCATGCACGGCTTTGCCTTCAACATCAATACCGACCTCGATTATTTTAAGAACATAGTCCCCTGCGGGATAGATGATAAAGACGTCACGTCCATGCAGCGGGAATTAGACCGAAAGGTGGACGAGGAGGAGGTGAAACACCTGCTCAAAGGGCATATTGCCGGGTTGTTTGGGATGGAACTTGAGCAGAAAGCTTAAAGCAGAAAGCAAAAAGCTTTGGTCTTTTAGCTTTGTGCTTTCCGCTCAATACCACTAACACCGTCAATAAAACTATGCAAACCACTTATCTCGCCCTTGGCGACTCTTATACCGTCGGCGAAGCCGTGCCGCAGGCCGAATCGTTTCCATATCAGCTCACAGCCAGGCTGAATCAGCAAGGCTGTAAAGTCAGCCAACCTACCATTATTGCTACCACTGGCTGGACCACCGACAACCTGATCGATGCCATCGCCAAAAGCGGGCTTGATGGTAAACGTTACAGCGTTGTTACGCTGCTTATCGGGGTGAACGACCAATACCAGGGGTTGAGCCAGGATAACTATAAAATCAAATTTCAGCAGGTGCTGCAAACCGCCATCCAATTTGCCGGCGGCGACCCTAAACGCGTGTTCGTACTCTCTATACCCGATTGGGGTGTTACACCCTTTGCACAGGGCAGGGCGGCGGAGATCGGTCCGCAGATCGATCAGTTCAACGCCATTAACAAGAGCATCAGCGCGGCCGCGGGAGTGCATTACCTTGATATCACCCCCGTATCCCGGCAGGCACTTCATGATCCGGGCCTTATTGCTGAAGATGGGCTGCATCCATCTGCGAAAATGTACGGATTATGGGTGGATGCGATCAGTGCGCTGGTTAGGCCTGTGATGCAGGGCTTATAGCCACTCCCGGCAGTTAAAAGGTGGGAACGCTATTTAAATGAAAACTTCCGCGATGGCGGACGCAGTGCCCAGGACGCTACCGTTATACATAAGAAAACAAAGGGCCCTATTAATTTCCCAACGCCATCATGTACAAACAAATGGCTGGCGATTGCACCGGCGTACATCAGGAAGGTACCGAAATAGGCCCATTCTTTCAATAAACGTAAACCGGGCCATAGAAATATCGGCGCTGCGATCAACGTAGCTATTCCCTTAATGATAAGAAAGTACGACGGAAAACCGATCTGGTTCATGATGCCGGTGGCATACCCCTTGTTGAGCCAGTCAAAATCCCAGGTAGCGCTTAAAACCGATTCAAACGCCAGGTAGCCCGTAAGTATCCAATAGGCTATTTTTTTGGCTTTGGGTTCGCTTGCATCTTCCGTGCCTGTCATTTTCTTTGCCGTAATTCTTTGATAAGTTCATCTACCATTTGCCTGCTCATACCGCCATACAACAATGGATTTGCCAGTTGGATAATGACTTCTTGAAGATTTTCGTTTTCGAAACTAAAATCGTCACGACACTCTATCTCGTTTGCCCAATCTTCCAGTTCGACAAAACTAATTTGACCGGAAATTGCCTTTTTTAAGACACTTAGCACGTCGGAGTTGATGATATGTACAATTGGCTCCTTAAGATCCCACGGATACAGGGATATCTCCTCACGCAATTTATTGACGTCGCCGTTTAATGAAACGATATCTTTCGCTATTTCGACGCGTTCCCTCATTTACCTTTTGCCTTTCGCCTTTATCCTTTCACCTCGACTATTCCGCCGGCGTAAACTTCAAACAAACCGGGTTACCGATCTGGATATTGATACCGGTTGTGCTCAATGAGCCGGTACCGGGATTGATACGGAACACCATGATATTATCACTGTCCTGGTTGGCTACAAGCAGCCATTTCCCGGTTGGGTCGATGGCAAAATCGCGCGGGTTTTTACCTGTCCAGTGGCGCTCCATCAAAGTTAGCCTGCCATCCTGCGGGTTAATGGAATAAACGAGTATCGAGCTGGCATCGAGGCGGTCTGTCGCGTAAAGGAAATGCCCGTCGGGCGTGATCTTAATGGCTGCCGCGCCGTTGGTGCCTTTGGCGTTAGGATCTTTCATGCCGATCGTCTGCAGTTCCTTCAATTTTCCGCCGCCATAGGCATATACGTTGATGGCGCTGGCCATTTCCTGCAACAGGTACAGGTATTTATGATCGGGCGAGAACACCATGTGGCGCGGACCGTTGCCCGGTTTCACGCTAACAGAGCCCTCCGGGTTGAGCGGCTTGGCTGCCGAGGCATGATAACGCATAATATTCACCTTGTCTGTACCCAGGTCAGTATATAGCAAGTATTTTTCGTCCGGAGAAAAGTAAGCGGTGTGCACATGTGGTCCTTCCTGCCGCGATGCGTCAGGCCCTTTACCTTCGTCCTGTATTACCTGTGAGGCCGGCGCCAACGATCCGTCTTTATTGACAGGCAAAACTGCGAGACTGCCGCTGGTATAATTTGCCACAAAAACATTCTTCCGGTCTTCATCCACCGAAATATAGCATGGGTCGGCGCCTTTGGACGATTCCCTGTTCAACAGCTTCATCGTGCCGATATTCGGTTCAAAGGTAAAGGCGCTCACGCCGCCATCTTTGCCGTCCTCGTTCACCGCGTAAATGAAATGATTGTCCTTCGATATACACAGGTACGATGGGTTGCTCACATCGTCTATCTGGCTCAGGTACGCCAGTTTGCCGGATTCAGTATAAAAACGGTAAACATAAATGCCTTTGCTGGCGCCTTTGGTATAAGTGCCGATAACAAG
This sequence comes from Bacteroidota bacterium, assembly GCA_018266935.1. Taxonomy (GTDB): domain Bacteria; phylum Bacteroidota; class Bacteroidia; order Sphingobacteriales; family Sphingobacteriaceae; genus Mucilaginibacter. The sequence goes on from JAFDZL010000270.1 coordinate 25,152, forward strand.
GTCGTAGCTGGTAGGCGCCTTCTTTTGTGCGAAGCCCTGCGCCGAGATCAGCAGCGCAAGTATGAGGAGCAGTCTTTTCATTTTTAGGATGGTTAAGACGTGCAAGATACTAATAGGAGGCGAAAGGAGAAAGGTCATTAATGTCGAATACTAAATACCAAATGTCGAAATCACTTCAATTTATCATAAATTAGGCCAAAGCATTTTCATGAGATCGCTTAAAGACCAGGTTGCATGGATCACGGGCGCATCGTCGGGCATCGGCGAAGCGTTGGCCTGTGCCATGTCCGCCCGCGGCGCCAGGCTTATTTTATCGAGCCGGCGGTTGGCTGAATTGGAACGTGTCAAGAATAACTGTGCTTATCCTGACAAAGTAAGTATCCTGCCGCTGGACCTGACTGATACCGCTAATCTTGAAGCAAAAGTTCCCATTGCCATCGCATTATTCGGTCATATCGATATCATGGTACATAACGGCGGTATCTCACAGCGGGCACTTGTTGCCGAAACTGACTTATCGGTCCATCGCGAAGTGATGGAGCTTAACTATTTCAGTTACATCGTATTAACCAAAGCACTTTTACCACACTTCATCGCACGGCGCTCAGGTTATTTTGTGGTAACCAGCAGCGTCATGGGTAAAATAGGCACCCCGATGCGCGCCGCCTATGCAGCCGCCAAACATGCGCTGCATGGTTATTTCGATTGTCTTCGTGCTGAGGTTAATCAATACAATATCAAGGTAACTATTCTAACCCCCGGTTATATCCATACATCAATCGCGGCAATAACAGGCGACGGAAGTTTTCTCAGCGGTGAACCGGAACAGATCAAAGGCGGGTTTTCCGCTGATAAAGCTGCGAGGCAAATTATCCGGGCGATACAAAATGAGGCCTATGAACCTTATATAGGCAAACTTTTAGGCCAGGAAAGGCTGGCCCTTTTTATGAAGCGGTTGCTGCCCGGATTGTTCACGCGCCTTATCCCGCGTTTCGGAACGCCGAAATAAGTTCGATTTACGATTTTAGAATTACGATTTACGATTGAACAAAGTCAAAAAATCTAAAATCGTACATCGTAATTCGTAAATCCTCTAAATCAAGTGCTTCAACTGCACGATCTCTTTTTCGTCCAAATAGCGCCAGCGGCCGCGGGGCAGGTCCTTTTTGGTCAAACCGGCGTAAACCGAGCGGTCAAGCTTCTCCACTTCATAACCCAAATGCTCGAAAATGCGGCGCACGATGCGGTTTTTGCCGCTGTGTATCTGTATGCCGATATCGCGTTTGGTGCCACCGGCTACGTAAGAGATGCTATCAGGTTTAACAAAGCCATCCTCCAGCTCAAGGCCAAAGGCAATTTTGTTCAGGTCGCCCTGGGTAAGGCTTTTGCTCAGCTCCACCTGGTATAATTTGATGATGTTGTTCTTGGGGTGAGATAATTTATCGGCCAGGTCACCGTCGTTGGTCAGCAGCAGCAAGCCTGTAGTATTTCGGTCGAGGCGGCCCACCGGGTAAATGCGCTCCCTGCTGGCTTTCTCCACCAATTGCATCACGGTGCGGCGTTCCTGCGGATCGTCCGTTGTGGTAA
>JAFDZL010000271.1 GCA_018266935.1 Bacteroidota bacterium
ATTATCACCAATACCAATATAAAATTTGTCAAATAAGCCAATTGAGCGTCTGATGATATCTACATGGGCTTTGGTAATCGGATCGAATGAGCCGGGAAACAGGGCGATCTTCATTAATGGTAATGGTTGTTCACATCAAAAATAGTAATCATTCCTCACAATATAGATTACAGTGCCGGTATATCTTCCAAATGGTAGTAAACAGCGAGACCCAGTTTTCGGGCGATCTCCAGGTCTTTATCCGCGCCGGAAGACTCGCCTTCGATCCGCAATACGGCATCACAACGCGTAAGCAGCCGATGCGCTACCGGATAAGATATCTCCAGGTAAAGTTCGTCCCCCGGTTTCTTTGAACCGGCGGCCCGTAAAAGCGGCAGCGCCAGCCATTCGCCGATAAGCGGGATATGCCCTGCCCTGAAAAGCGCCAGCGCGTAAGTATTCATACGATCAAGGTTTTGCTGCATCAACACCGGATCATCGTTTGTGCCCGACCGGTACGGGCCCGCGATCAGAATAGTCATAGGTTTTGATTTCATAAAAGATTATTTAACAGGGCATATTGTAATAATATAATGGTTTTACCGTCTTTGATCTCGCCGGTATTCATCATGGCCAGGGCCTCGTCAAAAGGAATTTCCAGCACCTCTATGTGTTCCTGTTCTTCCTCGATACCACCGCCCTCACCTGTTTTCATCTCTTTCGAATATTCGGCTACAAAAAAATATACGAGTTCGGTAACTGAACCGGGGGACATATACGCCTCAAACACCTTTTTGACGGACGATATTTTGTACCCGGTTTCTTCCTCGGTTTCCCGCCTAATACATTCTTCCGCATTATCCTGATCCAACAGGCCCGCGCAGGTTTCAATGAGATAGCCGTCCGGGTTGCCATTGATGTAGGTCGGCATGCGGAACTGCCGTGTAAGGATAACGGATTTGTTTTCCCTGTTATAAAGCAGGATCGTCGCGCCGTTACCGCGGTCATAAGCCTCACGACTTTGTATAGTTACTGTTCCACCACGGCCGCTACTTTCGTAAGTGACCTTTTTCAGGGTGTACCAGTTATTTGAGAGTACCTCTGCAGAAAGAATTTTTATATTTGAATTGATCATTATTGAATTATTTTGATTATTTTTGAACAAATTAAAACAGAAAAAATGAACTTTCCAAAAAGGAAGCAACTCATTCTTAAAAAACTCGACCAAACGGGTGAGGTGGACATCAAACAAATGGCCGAAGAATTAACGGTATCGGAGATCACCATCCGCCGCGACCTGAACCAGCTTGCTGACGATGGTTTGCTATATCGTACACACGGCGGCGCCATGAAGGTCGATCCTTTTGAGGTTCCTCATCAGTTTGTGAACAAGGCGGCAAAAAATGTAGAGGCAAAGGATGCAATTTGCCGGGCCGCGGCCGCGGAAATAGCCGATGGCGACATTATATTTATGGACTGCGGCAGTACGGTTTACCGGTTATGCCAGTTCATTAAAAGCAAAAAAATAAAGGTTATCACCAACTCCTTACCGGTTGTCTATGAACTGCAGAATAGCCAGGTTTCGCTAAATATCATCGGCGGCGAGTTCAACGCTGAACGCCAGGCGGTGCACGGGAAAATTGCGAGCGAACATATCGCACGATACCATGCCACCAAAGCCTTTTTGGGTGTAGATGGTATTTCGCGAAACGGATTGTTTGCTAACAGCGAACTGGAGGCCGATATAACCCAGGCTTTTGCAGCAAACAGTGAAAAAACTTACCTGTTGTGTGATGACAGCAAGATAGGGAAGGAGACTTATTTGCGGTTTGGCGATTTGGAAATGATCGATACGATCATTACAAATTCAGATTCGGAAGAATTAAAGTTTTTAGAGAAAAAAGGCATGCATATTATCCAGGGTTCTTAAAAAACGAAAACGACGAATGCCCATATTTCCTTTGCTCAAGGAACGCCGCATGGTTGCTTAAATTCTGCATCGACTGGTGCTCCACGATGAGCAAGCCGCCGGGGAGCAGCAATTCTTTTTCAAAGATGATTTTCGGTATCTCAGGTATCCGGTTCAGATCATAAGGCGGGTCGGCGAAGATCAGGTCGAACTTTTCTGTTTCTATTTCAAGGAATTTGAAAACGTCAGCCTTATAAGTCTTAATTTGATCGAGATGATGTTGCCGTGCGGTATCTTTTATGTAGTTGATACAATGGATGCTTCGGTCAACCGAAACGACCTGTGCCGCTTCTCTTGATGCAAATTCGAACGAGATATTGCCCGTGCCGCAAAACAGGTCGAGCACTTGGAGACCCTCAAATTCGATTTGATTTTGCAGGATATTGAACAGGGCCTCTTTGGCCAGGTCGGTAGTTGGGCGTACGGGCAGGTTTTTGGGCGGATTGAGCCGCAGGCCCCTTAGTTTTCCGCCGATGATCCGCATACCGATAGAGCGGTGAGTGAAAGACTGGTATGTGCAGCAAATTGCCGTGGCAGAGTAAGTGGTTTTAATTGACTCAGCCCAACATTGCCAAAGAAGTATTGCAAACGATTAAAATTCCCATCGCCCGATTCGATATCTCCGCTTAGTATAACATTTACCGACCCTGGCTGCAACTGCAATTCGTTTGCCGCCACGGTCACAAAGTAG
>JAFDZL010000272.1 GCA_018266935.1 Bacteroidota bacterium
AAAGGTCATCGGAACAGGAAGTTTTGCGACTGGTGGATTACAAATGGCGGGGGCTGCGGCGCCTGCGTGGAAACCTGGGCGATGCCAGCATCGATTTCCAGCAATATGGCGGCTACGAATTGTTCACGGACGATGAAAAAGATGCGGCTGAAGAGGCGCTTGATCATTTAACATACTTTAACAATCTGCTTGCGCAAGCCATCGGCGGCGCTGACATTTATGCAGTTGCCGATGCCAAAATAGCTGATTTTGGTTTTAAAGGCGTTAGCCGCATGATCTTCAATCCTTATGAAGGCCAGATCCATACAGGCAAGATGATGCGCACTCTGCTGAACCGGATTTATGAACAGGATGTGCTGGTGCTGAATAATTGCAGCGTCAACAGGATAGAAAACGAGGGCAGACATATCCATTTGTTCACTTCACAGGGGAGTTTTAAGTCGAAAAAGGTAATACTGGCCACCAACGCTTTTGCGGCGCAATTATATCCTGACCTCGATGTGGTCCCCGGCCGCGGGCAGGTGCTGGTAACCAAACCTATTCAAGGATTAAAGCTAAAAGGTACGTTCCATTTCAATGACGGCTATTATTACTTTCGCAATATCGACGATCGCGTGCTTTTCGGCGGCGGGCGGAATCTCGACTTCAAACAGGAAGCGACCTGGGATTTCGGGCATACGGAAGGAGTTAAAAACAGCTTGATCCATTATTTGGACGAAATGATCTTGCCCGGCCAAAACTACGACATCGATTACTGGTGGAGCGGCATTATGGGCTTTGGGGAAGATATCAGCCCGATCATCAAAGAAGTGCAGCCGAACATTTATTGCGCGGTGCGCTGCAACGGCATGGGCGTGGCTATGGGCAGTTTGGTAGGCGAAGAAGTAGCGCGTTTGGCTTACGCTGCGGGCTAACACTATGTCGAACCTGCCTGCCTGCCGGCAGGTTTCAGGTGTCCAATTTCGAATTTGCCGGATTAAGGCTATATGCTTTCAATAATGTTTTCGAGGCTCTTCCCTTCCACGCTTCGATGAGCAACTGCTCTAATATTGCCGGTTCAACGAGTTCTAGATTTACCAGGACGGTTGGATAATCGCGGTAATGGTCAGTAAAAAAGAAGATTTTGGGGTCAATATTTATCCATTTGTCACGTTCGTCCGTCCGAACCACCAGCACTTCGCCATTTTCCCACAGCCTTGCCAGGAATTTTTTCTGTACGTAAAACCCCGGTGTACCATGACTGACGCCTTCCGTCACTCCCGGCAAGCCGAGCAGGAATTTTCGCAGGAATTGCAGGTGTATGAAAAGATCCATTCGGGTCAATTATCGTCTCAAAATCTCATAGATCATCACCGAGTTTCCGCCTTTATCATTGCGGCCCTGGGCGGTTACCACGAGGTATTTGTTGTTTTGGTCTATAGTCATGCCGACCGGGTAAGGATCGGCCCTTACCGAGCCTATAGTTTTCATATCCGAAGTTCGGACGATACTCACTTTCGACTCATTGTTGGCATTGGCAAACAAATACTTTCCATCGGAAGTAATACTGATCGTCCGTGCACCCTGACCGGTGAATGCCAATTGCCAGTTTTGATATCGAATGTTTTTTTGGCCGGAACGCTTCAGAAAAAACCTCAAAAGCTCTTTCCATCTGGTTTTTTCCACTACGCCATCATTATTCGAGCTCAGGTATAGGTAATTGTCCTTGATCAATAAGTGCCGGACATTGGTTTTAGTACCGAAAATGCTTCCCAAATAACGTTGTCCCTTAATATCGAACACAGCAATCCCGCCTCCGTGCATACGGCCGACGAACAGGTAGCTGCTGTCGGGCGTAAAGACCGTTCCGCGAAGACAGAGGCCGCATTCGACATCACGGTCGATCTTTTTACTGAACGTGTCCAGTTTTAGTTTATAATCGACAACGAAATGCGCTACAAAATGGAATTGTTTCGGATCCCCGGAACTGATGTCGATCAAATGCACCGTATTATCACCCCAGTTGGTGACAGCGATCAGCTTACCACCGGGCGACGTCGCCACCATTTTGGGCAATGGTGCGGTCGGCATAACCCGGACGATCTTGTCGCTATCGACATCGATGATGGCCATTGCCGAGGGTTCCTGCGCCAGCGTATCGTAGTTGCGCCGGTAATAAGGCACCCACAAGTATTTATCGTTGTTCGACAGGCACATCTCTACCGGTTTGCCCATGAAAATATTCGGGTTGGTACGCCCCGGTTTGAAAGCATAACCCGGAAAGTTGGTTTCCCTAAAAAGCCCTGAATCCGCCGCAGCAAATGTATGCCTGATCACGGTGATCTTTTTCAGCGAATCGTTCATGTCATACACTGCCGTAACGCCGCCTTCCAGGCTATTGATGTACAATTTCTTAACCGGCTTGCCATTAATGATCTTTTCCAGGATATGGGCCGACTTTGGTGAATAAATACATGTATCGAAAAAATCGTTCCTGTTGGCGGGCGCGGGGTTGTAGGCTTGTATCCTTGCAACCAGTTTTAGTCTTAGCTCGGGACTACCGGTCGATCTGGCGCCGATCTGCAATATTTTGTATTGGCCGAAAGAAGCTGTTGCAAGCAGAAAGATTACGCCGGATAATAAGATTCTTTTCATCAATTATCTGGTTAAAACAGTTCAACCAATCGTTCCAGCGCCATGCCGCGGGAACCTTTGATCAGCACGGTTGAATTGCGTATGGGACGGTCTTTAAAAGCTGCGATAGCTTCTTCAACGGTTTTCAAAAAAACAGCCTGCTTCTGACCCCCGTCCCGATAGCTATCGGGATCCGATCTCTGACTTCCTGAAAATTCCGTTCCTATGAAAAATCGCTCATCCACATCCGTTTCTAATGCTTTGCGCACAACAGCCGCATGTTCAACCGCTGCTTCGTCGCCCATTTCGAACATGTCACCCAGAACCAGCACTTTATGACCGGCCGTTAGTTTACCCAAATTGTCGATGGCGACGGCCATGCTGCTTGGGTTTGCATTGTAATAATCACAAATGAGGGTGTTGGTAGCAGTCTTTGTCACTTGTGATCTATTGTTTTTCGGCTGATAACCGCTGATGCCGGCATTGATCTTATGCGGATCGATGTTAAAATAAAGGCCGATGCAGATCGCGGCCAAAATATTGGGCAGGTTGTACTCACCGGTTAATTGGGTTTCGACAGCATGTATCCTGTCCGTCCTGCGGTCGGTCCATTCGAGCGTGAGCAGCGGAGAGTTATCGATGATCTTGCCGGAAACCAGGCTCGCCGGATCGCTTTCGCCATAGTAAACAATCGGATCTAAACCCCGGGCCCGGGCCATGTCCACCAATACAGCATCGTCGCAATTGACAAACGCCACTCCTCCTTTAGGCGGTCGGGGTGCTAAAAAGTCGTACAACTCGCCTTTTCCTTTTTTCACGCCTTCAACCCCGCCGAAACCCTCCAGGTGAGCTTTGCCCACGTTAGTGATCATTCCGTGCGATGGCTGCGAGATACTGCATAGTAATTCGATCTCCTTCTGGTGGTTTGCGCCCATTTCGATGACCGCTGCTTCATGGCCTGAGTTGATCGATAAAATCGTAAGCGGGACCCCGATGTGGTTATTGAGATTACCCTGCGTAGCATAAGTGTTGAACTGCTGCGAAAGCACGGCATTGATCAGTTCTTTGGTGGTTGTTTTACCGTTTGTGCCCGTTAAACCTATAACTGGTATCATCAATTGCCTGCGATGATGCCGTGCCAGATTTTGCAAGGATGATAACACATTTTCCACCAACAAATATTGATCGCCATTTTTATAATCGGGATCATCGATAATGGCATAGCTTGCCCCCTGTTCAATGGCTTGCCCGGCAAAAGTATTGGCGTCGAAGTTTTCACCTTTCAGTGCAAAAAACAAGCAATCGGGCGAAATTCTGCGCGTATCTGTGCTGATAATGGGATGCTGTTTGTATAGCCGGTATAGTTCTTCGGTGGTGGTCATTATTGTCTGAATCAGAATTGTTCGTCCCGATACTTATCGGGATATGTTTTTAAATGAGCTCAAGAAGCTTCGCGTTTACAGAATTATAAAATTTCCAGAATGTTTTCGCATCTTTTTTATTTATTCTGCTAATCCTTCAAGTCTGATCCCGATAGCTATTTGGGCCTGATTCAAATAGCGCTCCTCATCCAGGCAATAACCGCCTTGATTTCGCCGTAGCTATAATTTTCTCCTAATACCTCTTTTAAGGGCGACAGTTTTTCGGCGCCGTAACTTTCAACAGCGTCTTTTATCAGCAATTTCTTTTCTTCGTTCACCATCTCCTGTATATCAAGTTCGCCTTTATAAATATAATAGCTTAAGTGACCCTCGATAGTGGTGGTTGCGAGACTTCTTTGAGCGGCAATTTCTGCAATTGTTTTACCCGACCGGTATAAACGGAAACTTTCTGCGGCAGTATCCGACGATCGGCTTAAATTAGTTGAACGGTTTGTTCGAGCAGACTCTTTTTTGGGCTTTTTTTGACCTATACGCGATGCAAGCCCGCTTTTAGCGCAATGATCCTTTACAGGCCTCAAAAACTCCCGGCCATATCTTGCCAGTTTGATATCGCCAAATCCGGACATCAGCCGAAGCTCGTTTAAAGTTTGCGGCAGATAGGTAGCCATTTCCAGCAGCCCGGCATCCGAAAGTATCATGTAAGGCGGAACATTTTCGCTTGTCGCGATATCCCTGCGGATCAATTTTAATTCATTCAACAGACCGGCTTCAAATGACAGGGTATCCGCTTGCCTTTCTTCAAAGGTTTGCGAACCAATTAATTCCACTTTTTGCAGCCCTTTTAATACGGCCTGACTTTCGGCTGTTAGTTTCAATACCGGGTACTCGTCACCGCTGATCTGCAGATAGCCCTGGGCGACGAGCTCGCGGATATACCGGAACCAGTCGGCCCGGTGAATGCCTGCGCCCGCCCCGTAGGTTTTCAGTTGTTTGTGTTCTTCTCTTATTTTTTCACGCTTCGATCCTCTCAAAAAATCGATGACATAATTGGTACCGACGCCCTCCTTCAACCTGGCTACGGCCGATAACGCTTTTTGGGCGATGAGCGTTCCGTCAAATTTTTTGACTTCGCTAAGACAGACATCGCATGAGCCGCAGTTGTCCGGGAAAGACTGGTCAAAATACTGCATCAGGTATTGCCGGCGGCAGGTTTGCAACTGGCAATATTTTACCATGTCGTCCAGTTTTTTGAGCATGATGGCAGTTTGTTCCTCGTTGCCTTCCACGCGGGCAAAGCGTTGCAGTTTGCTGGCATCGCCGTGTGAATAAAGCAGCAGGGCATCCGACGGCAGGCCGTCCCGGCCGGCGCGGCCGGTTTCCTGGTAATAACCTTCGATGTTTTTAGGAAGATCGGCATGAACGACGTACCGCACATTTGATTTATTGATCCCCATGCCGAAAGCGATGGTCGCCACGATGATCCTGATCTCATCCCGCAAAAAAGCCTCCTGGTTGCGCGCCTTTTCGGACTGGTCCATACCGGCGTGATAAGCAGCTGCCGGATAACCTTCCGCTTTCAGATCAGCGGCCAGTTCTTCAGTCGATTTCCGGGAAAGGCAGTATATAATACCCGAATCCTCTTTCCGCTTGCTCAAAAAATCAAGTAATTGGTTGAAGCTATTCTTCTTGGGGATCACACGGTAAGTGATGTTGGCCCTATTGAATGAGGAAACAAACTCAGCCGGATGGCTGAGATTCAGCTTATCGATAATGTCCTTACGGGTCAGCTTGTCGGCCGTGGCCGTAAGTGCGATGACCGGTATTTTAGGAAACTCCCTTTTCAGCCCGGCAAGCATCAGGTATTCGGGGCGGAAATCGTGACCCCAATGCGAAATGCAATGCGCTTCGTCTATAGCGAACAGGCATACCGGCAGCGACCTTAAAAAATTGATCAGCGTGCTTCCCGACCTGAAAATACGTTCGGGCGCCAGGTAAAGCAGTTTTATTTCATTATCCCTGAGTTTCCGGGTGATCGCGGCCTGTTCTGCTTCCGATTGCGATGAATTTAAAAAAGCGGCTGCTATGCCATTCAGGTTCAGGCTGTCAACCTGGTCCTTCATCAGCGCGATGAGCGGAGATATTACGATGGTAAGACCGTCCATTAGTATTGCCGGCAATTGATAGCATAGCGATTTACCGCCGCCGGTAGGCATGAGCGTCAGAACATCGCTGCCATCGAGAACGTGTTTAATGATGGCTTCCTGCTGATGCCTGAATTCATCGTACCCAAAATATTTTTCCAGGGCCTGGATAGGAGTCATATTCATACGTTTAAGGTTTAGGATATACAAATGTGCAGATTTTTAAGATTACTCCAAATAAAAATGCTAAAATTTTGAGCATTTTGGAATGCTGCGTAAATCCAGGCCAGCTAAACATTGAAAATTTATTTTTTAACTTAGTTCATATATATGCTTAAAAAACTACGCTTATCGATTATTGTTCTATGGTTCCCTGTTGCAGCTTTCGCGCAACAAATTCAGTCGCCTTCTGAATTTCTTGGGTACAAGCTGGGTTCGCAGTTTACACCGCATACGCATATAGTTGAGTATTTTAAATATGTCGCGTCTGTTTCCAAAAATGTAAAACTGCACCAATACGGTACTACGAACGAAGGCCGGCCCTTGTTGGTGATGTTCATCGCTTCGGATGAGAACATAGGCAGGCTGGAAGAGATCAGGCAGCATAATATTTCATTGACCGGGCTGGGCGACAGCAGCCGCAATCTTAAGGATGCGCCGGTGATCGTTTGGCTTAGCTACAACGTGCATGGCGACGAGCCCAGTTCGAGCGAGGCTTCGATGCAGGCGCTTTATGACCTGGTCGATCCGTCGAACACCCAAAGCAAACAATGGCTTAAGAATACGGTAGTGATCATCGATCCCTGCCTGAACCCCGACGGCCGCGAACGTTATATCAACTATTACCGTTCAGTTGCGGGTGTCATACCAAATGCCGATCCGGCAGCGCGAGAGCACAATGAGCCCTGGCCGGGCGGGCGCGTGAACCACTACTATTACGATCTGAACCGCGACTGGGCCTGGCAAACGCAAAAGGAAACGCAGGCGCGCGTGGCTTTATTCAATAAATGGCTGCCGCAGATCCATGTCGATTTTCACGAGCAGGGTTACAACGCGCCGTATTATTTCGCGCCGGCTGCCGAACCCTTCCACCGGGATATCACTCCCTGGCAGCGCGAATTCCAGACCACTATCGGGAAGAACGACGCCAAATATTTCGACGAACACGGCTGGCTGTACTACACGCGCGAGATA
>JAFDZL010000273.1 GCA_018266935.1 Bacteroidota bacterium
GTCACCATATTTCTCAGTTTTGAATTTTTGTTCGCGCGGACCATTGGGGAGATAGAACCCGCCGGGCTGACGGATCTTTTTGTTGTAATCTTCGCATCCCGGTATCACTTTGGCGATGAGTTCGCGTACCTCGTCGTAATTTGACGCGTATTTGTCCCAATCAATTTCGGTTCTTCCATCTAAGGTTGCTTTGGCCAGGCGGCAGACGATCTGCGTTTCGCTTAGCAACTGGTTTGAAACGGCATCAAGCACCCCTTTGGATGATTGTATAACGCCCATTGAATTTTCGCAACTAACGATCTGCTCCACGCCATCGATAATATCTTTGTCACTGCGCGAGTAACAGGGCAATATCAAAGCTTCCCTGCCATGTACCAGGTGGCTTCGGTTAAGCTTGGTGGAAACATGCACGGTCATGTCCAGCTTGCGAAGCCCGTCGGCCGTATAATTGGTGTCCGGCGTTGCCGAAAGGAAATTTCCGCCCATCGCGAAGAAGAATTTCAGCCTGCCATCATGCATGGCCTTAATAGATTCAACAGTATCCATACCATTTTCTTTCGGCGGGTCGAAGCCGAATATTTCTTTGAGTTTCTCCCTGGGCTCGTCTTTTAGTTTTTCCCATATCAGCATGGTCCGGTTACCCTGCACATTGCTGTGTCCGCGCACCGGGCAAAGACCAGCGCCCGGTTTGCCGATACTGCCTTTCAGCAAGACGAGGTTGGTTATCTCCTTAATGGTGTCCACACCATTCGTGTGCTGCGTAATACCCATGGCCCAGCAAACGATGATGCGATGTTTGTGCTTCATCATTTCGGCGGCCTTCTGTATTTGTTCAACGGAGACGCCGCATTCGGCTGATAATTTGACGACATCCTGTTTTTCCAGGTGTGCAATCAGGTCGTCATAACCGACTGTTTTATTTTTAATAAATTCCTGGTCGAAAACCTTGCCCGGCGTTTCTTTCTCGGCTTCCAGCAGCAACTTTTCCAATGCTTTGAACAATGCCATGTCACCATTGATCCTTACCTGCAGGTACAAGTCGGCCAGCTTAACGCCAATTCCGAGAAAGCCCTTTACTTTCTGTGGATCTTTAAATGCGGTGAGCCCGGCTTCATGAAGCGGATTGATGGCAATGATCTTCGCGTTGCTCTTTTTAGCTTTTTCAAGGGCCGACAGCATGCGCGGGTGATTGGTTCCCGGATTTTGGCCCATGATGATGATCACATCGGTATCGTAAAAATCATTCAGGGTTACGGTGCCCTTACCAATGCCGATCACTTCGCTCAGCGCTGTACCGCTCGACTCATGGCACATGTTGGAGCAGTCAGGCATATTGTTGGTGCCATATTCGCGCACAAACAACTGGTACATGAACGACGCTTCGTTACTGGTCCGGCCGGAAGTATAAAAAGCCGCTTCATCTGGTGACGAGAGGCTATTCAGCTTATCCGCTATCTTTTTAAAGGCATGGTCCCAACTGATCGGGTGGTAATGCGTTGCGCCTTCGGGCAGATACATGGGCTGTGCGATACGGCCCTTCTTCCCAATTTCATAGTCATTCAGTTTGGCCAATTCGGCTACCGAATTTTGTGCGAAAAATTCAGGCGTCAGTTTTTTCGTGGTCGCTTCTTCAGCCAGAGCTTTAGCGCCGTTCTCGCAATACTCAGCTATCGGTGAACGATCATCATCGGGGTCTGGCCAGGCACAGCTTGAGCAATCAAAGCCGCCCTTCTGGTTCATTTTCAGCGCGGCACCGATGCCGCGCAAAAGGCCGGCTTCCTCCGTAATGTCTTTTAATGCTTCATAAACAGCAGGAATCCCCGCAGCCCAGTCTTTGGGTTCGGTTACTTTCAGGCCCGTCAATTCCTCGGGATTCTCTGCAGCCGGCTCTTCTCTTAGCTCGCTCATATTGCTTTCTCCGCCAACGGGTTGGGATAGTTATCGCTTTGATCTTCGGCAACATTATCCAGACACGTAAAATCCTTTTCCACCAATAAAAATAATTTGCCTTGTCCGCTCTCAAAACCAACTTCATCGGTATTAGCCAATCGATCAATCATCTCGTCCGGCACGAATAACGTAATGCGGTTGACTTTGAACGTTGCACTTAAATCGTAGTTGGATGTAGTTTGGAGCGCATAAACCAATTCGGATCCATGCCCGAAATCTGTGCTTTCTTCCAATCGTCCGTCCTTTAGAATGGCCGCCACATCGCTCCTTGTGAGCCGGTAACGGATCGAATTTCCTTTAATACGCAGTTTCATAAGTATTTATTTGCACACGTTTGGCAGCCGTGTATATATTGAAGCGCCTTCCCCGCAGGAAGCCGATCAGTGTAATGTTAAATTCCTCAGCTACGTGTACTGCCAGGCTCGATGGCGCGCCTACTGCTGCGATAATGTTAATGCCGGCCATAGCTGCTTTTTGCACCAGCTCGAAACTCGCGCGACCGCTTAATAATAATATGTGCTTGTTCAAAGGCAGCATACCTGCGTTCAATGCAGCACCGATCAGTTTGTCCAAAGCATTGTGGCGACCGACATCCTCCCTTAATAATAAAAGCTCTCCTTTTTGACCAAAC
>JAFDZL010000274.1 GCA_018266935.1 Bacteroidota bacterium
AAGTGGGAACTATGTTAGCTTTAGGTGGCTCCCTGTTCTTTGCCTCGTGCGAGGGAGAATATTACGTATCAGACCAACCTGCCGATGTTTATTACGATCCGGGCGTGGCGCCATACGCCGATGGCGTATGGGTTGGCGACGACTGGGTTTGGAGCGGCGGCGCTTACGTACATCAGCGCGGCCACTGGGAACATGGCCGCCACGGACGCACTTATGTAAGAGGCAATTGGGAACACAACACCCGCGGTTACCGCTGGCACAGGGGGCACTGGCAATAATATCTGTTTGCGGTGGGCAGTTTGCAGTTAGCAGTAGGTGCTCAAAATCAACTGCGAACCGCCCACTATTAACTGCAAACTGTCTTACATCCTCTCGGGTACTTCGATACCAAGCAAACCCATTCCTTTTTTGATAACTTTTCCCGATGCAGCCGATAGCAGCAACCGAAATTGTTTGGTTGCTTCATCTTCGGCCTGCAGAATGGAATGCTCGTGATAGAACTTGTTAAAGGCCTTGGCTATTTCATAAACATAATTAGCTACCGCTGCGGGATTATGCTCTTTTGCCGCTATATCGATAGTTTCCGGGAATTGGCTCAGCAATAATATCAAATCACGCTCTTCAGGGAATAACCTTGCAGGCCCTCCCGTTAGGGGGCTGAGGCTCATTTTGGTTAGCACCGAACGAATTCTCGCATGAGTATATTGAATAAACGGCCCGGTATGCCCCTGGAAGTCAACAGACTCATTTGGGTCGAAAAGTAAACGTTTCTTCGGATCGACTTTGAGTAAAAAATATTTCAATGCGCCCATACCGATGATATGATAAAGCTGTAGCTTTTCCGTTTCAGAAAACCCCTCCACTTTGCCTAATTCTTCAGTGCGCTTTTTGGCTGTTTGTTCCATTTCGTCGATCAGGTCATCGGCGTCAACTACCGTGCCCTCGCGGGATTTCATTTTGCCTGACGGCAGGTCAACCATACCATATGATAAGTGGTACAGTCCTTTCGCCCAGCTTTTACCCAATTTTTCAAGGATAAGGAACAACACTTTAAAATGATAGTCCTGCTCATTGCCTACCACGTAAATCGATTCATCCATGTGGAAGTCGTCATACTTAAGTTGAGCGGTTCCTAAATCCTGGGTGATATACACGGATGTGCCGTCAGCGCGCAGGACCAGCTTTTCGTCCAGACCATCAGCAGTCAGATCGATCCAAACCGATCCATCTGGTTTTTTGAAGAATACGCCTTTTTCAAGGCCTTCATCAATAATGTCTTTCCCTAATAAATAGGTATTGGATTCATAGTAGAATTGATCAAAATCAACTCCGAGGCGCTTGTAAGTTTCACTGAAACCGGCATAAACCCAACTGTTCATAGTTTTCCAGAGACCGATCACCTCCTTATCACCGGCTTCCCATTTGAGCAGCATTTCCTGCGCTTCCTTTATCAAAGGCGCGTTCTTTTTGGCTTCCTCCTCGCTTTGTCCAAGTACCTTTAACTCGTCGATTTGTTTCTTATATTCTTTATCGAAGAGCACATAATATTTACCCACCAGGTGATCTCCTTTGATGCCCGAGGATTCCGGTGTTTCACCATCGCCGAACTTCTGCCACGCCAGCATAGATTTACAGATATGAATACCGCGATCGTTCACCAGGTTGGCCTTGATTACTTCATAACCGGCGGCCTGCAGAATGGTCGCAACCGAGTAACCCAGGAGATTATTCCTCACATGGCCCAAATGCAGCGGCTTATTGGTGTTCGGCGACGAATATTCTACCATTACCTTTTTGCCGTTAGGTTTAAATGCGCCAAAGTCATCGGCCAGTACCTGGCTATAGAATACATCTAGCCAATAACTATCCGAAAGTGAAATATTCAAAAAGCCTTTGATGACATTAAAACCCGCTATATCCTTCATTTCTTTTTTAAGAAACTCGCCTATGTCGTTCCCGGTCTGTTCAGGCGATTTGCGGGAAAATTTGGTAAGGGAAAAAGTAACCAGGGTTACCTGCCCTTCAAACTCCTTACGGGTTTCCTGCAGGTTCACTTCGGCAGGGGTCAGATCGGCTTGGTACAGGGATTTAGCTGCTTTAACAACGGCTTCGGTAATAAAATTCATCGCGCAAAACTAATCAATAGAATCAAGAGTCAAGAACCAGGAGCCAAGAAAGGGAAATAGAAGCGTCCAAAAGCATAAATCTTAACTTTTGGGTCTTGACTCTTGATTCTTGGCTCTTGATTCTAAATAAGTAGCTTTGCTTACGATTATAACCTGTATGACCAAAAAGAAAAGCGATTTCAAAATTGATGTTACTTCCGAAATAGGCGATCTGCGCTGCCTCCTGATCCATAGCCCCGACAGCGGCCTGGGCAAAGTGGTGCCTTCAAAGGCGCAAGACTGGCTGTTCGAAGACATTGTACACTTAGACACCATACGCCGAAACGAGTACGATTATTATGTGAAGCTGCTGATGTATTTCCTCGACCCGGATAAGATCAAAGGAAAACTATCCGACATCGATTCGAAGCAGAACAATCGTACTTTTTTTAAACCTGATAATCCTGCATTTCATAGTTCAGACAAGGTCATAGAAATACAAGCTTTGCTGGCTGACATTTTGAAGGAAACCGATATCCGTAAGAAACTGGTAGCATCGGTATGCGCTATCGAGAATTGCACGTACCGGCTGCAGCAAACTTTGATCGATACCGACCCGGTCGAGCTGGCCAAGATATTTATATCGGGATCGCTTAACGATGAAGATATGATCTTCGCCCCTATTCCCAACCTGATCTTTTCACGGGATATCGGCATTGCCATCAACAATTATATGTTATTGAACAAACCAGCTAAAAAGGCCCGTTCGCGTGAAACATTATTGGTGAAATATATATTTTTCAATCACCCGCTTTTCGCTGCTTATCGCGATAATATCCTGGAAATACCCGAGATTGTGCATCACTTCCTTCGCCCGGGTGAGGACCAGGATGAAAAGACCACTTTGGAAGGCGGCGACGTAATGGTCGTCAGCCAGGACCATTTGTTGATCGGCTGCAGCGAGCGTACATCATTCAGCGGGGCCAATGAGGCGATGAAGCTTTTGTTCGAAAATGATGTCGTTAAGAAAGTGACCATCGTGCGCATACCGTATAAGCGCGACTATATGCATATCGACACCGTGTTTACCCAGGTAAAACGTAATGTTTGGGTGATGCTGGGTTCTATTTCTGCCCTGCAAAGTCCTGAGGAGGAAGCTGATGTGGTTAAATGGTTTACTGAGAAAAAATCAAAAGATAAGACCGAGATCGCACAATTTGAAAAAGGCAGGTCGAAGCCCAAAGTCTTCAAAAGTTTGGAGGACCTGCTCAGCGATATCAGCGAGAATGACCTGAACAGCGGCAAAAAAACCAAATTTATCTATTCCGGTAATGACAAGTTTCCCTTTGACGCGCGTGAACAATGGACCGATTCCTGCAACCTTTTGGCGCTGAAAGAGGGCGTGGTATTAGGTTATGACCGCAATGAGAAAACGGGT
>JAFDZL010000275.1 GCA_018266935.1 Bacteroidota bacterium
GATTCGCCGCTGTTCCTGTTCACCGCACTATTTTATCTTGTTTACCAAAAATACCTGGCGGAAGACAAGCTCAAATGGGCCCTGCTGCTTGCGGTCATCATCGCAGGACTGCTGTACAGCAAATATCACGGAGTGCTGCTCGTCGGTTTTACGGTGTTGTCCAGCCTCAGTTTAATAAAGCGCAGATCGTTCTGGCTCATCGTGTTCGTTTCGGTCGTGCTGTTCCTGCCGCACGTTTTATGGCAGGCGAGGCATGGATACCCTTCGGTGAATTACCACCTGTTCGAGCAGTCGTCGCAGCATTATAATTTCTGGCTTACCTGGACGTATTTTCCCGGTCAGCTATTGATGGCAGGGCCTTTTATCGGCTGGCTTTTCTTTTACAAGGCCTTTACAGTGAAAGTAAAAGATGCCTTTATTCGCTGTCTGCTGGTAAATGCCGTCGGTACATTCCTGTTCTTTCTCATCAGCAGTTCGAAAGGAGAAGTGCAGCCGCAATGGACGCTCATCGGCTTTGCGCCGCTTGTCATGCTCACCCTTATCCATTTTAAACAGGACGAGAACTGGAAGCCATGGGTGACTACGCTCGGACTGATCAATATTTTATTCATATTAACCGTAAGGATAATGATCATTACCGGTGCGCCGCTTATCAGGATGGTGGGACAAGTGAAAAGCCAGTACGGTTACCGGCAGTGGGCACGGGCAGTGAAGGAAAAAGCCGGCGACAATTATGTGATCACGGATGACGGTTTCCAGAACATTTCCAAATACGATTTTTATACCAATTCGACCAAAGGTTTTGCCTATGATAACCGTTATTACCGGCTGACGCAATTCGATATCTGGCCCATCGAGGACAGCCTGCAGCATAAAAAAGCTTATTATTTGTTGAAACAGCCATTGAATGGCGTAACGACAGATTCGCTGAAAACAGCTGCCGGAATATGGTACGGCGGTTGGGTGAACAATGTGCGTACCTACCAGAAAGTGAAGATCGAATTGCCGGAATATGATATTACAGCCAGGGCGGGCGCGAACATTCCTTTGCAGCTGAATATTATCAATCCGTACCCTTACGCGATAAATTTCTCCAATACCGGCGTTGAACACCATGTTACGCTCGAGGCCTGCACGCTAAAAGACGCCGAAGAGATATCCTTGCAGCACGCCGGCGCCGATTTTAACCAAATTGACCTTGAACCCGGTCAAAACGCGCATTTTACTTTTAACTTTGCGGCACCTCGTGAAAAGGGAAGATACAAACTATTGTTTTCGCTGCGAACGGACCCTTTCGGGGGCAGCAAGAACAGCAGGATCATCAGTTTAACGGTTGAATAACATTGCATGACGAAAAAACTCTCCTTATTTATAGTAATCTCTTTGCTTTCCTGCACTGCCACAGTAGCGCAAACTACTGTCGATATTGACTTCAGCGGACTGGGTTTCCTGGACAATCGTGAATACAAGGATTTTGTCGCCCGGTCGCGCACGTATTCAGGTACCCGTATTGCCCCGGATATCGGGTTGAATGTTGATAGCATGAACCATTTTGTGGTGGGCGTGAATGCTATCCATGAGTTTGGCGCTCAGCCATTCTTTCTCGCGGTTGACCCAGTTGCTTATTATAAGTTTACCGGCAGGCACTGGTTGTTTTTTGCGGGCGAATTTCCGCGGGAAGGTAATCTGAGCAATTATCCGCGGGCATTCCTGAACGATACCATGCGATATTACCGGCCTAATGTCCAGGGCCTGCTGGCACAATTTCACAGCGATCACTTTATGGAAACAGGCTGGATAGACTGGATGAGCCGCCAAACCGCCACGCAGCGGGAGGAATTTTTATGGGGAGCCTATGGCAAATGGCGCCCGTCGTTATATGGGCCATTCTACATATCGCATTATGCGGTGCTGCTCCACGATGCCGGTGCCGCCATCCTGTTGCCCGACGACCATATTGTGGAGAACGGCGGCCTACAGCTGCGCCTGGGCCTCGACCTGAGCAAAAAGCAGCACCTGCTGGACTCTCTGACCATTGAAGCCGGCTATATGGAAACTCTGTCGCGGGAGCGCGGGTTTGACGGCTGGCAAACTTCCAATGGTTTTATTATGAACATCTATGCCAGTTGGGGCCGTTTTTCGATACTGAACGAGTTTTACGATGGCCAACCAGGGCAGGCGCTTACGTTCGGCGACGCTTTTTACACCGAGAAATTTTATGACCGCCTGGATATGATGTTCAACGCCTTCAACGCGAAGGGCCTGACGGGACAATTCATTCTCAGCGTGCACCGCACCCCGGGCTTTACCAGCAACCAGGAAGCTTTCCGGCTGACATATAATTTGGGAAGAAGAAAGATTGCTCAGTTTAAACAGTAAAGGCGCAAAATATTGCGCCTTTAAGAAAAGTATTTGGATCGATTATGACTGGGTGTTTTTTTTAATCCCCGCCAATATCGCCGCTGCCGGATTTTGATTTGTAAACGCTCTTCGGATGACCGCTGTAGCTGATATCACCCGAACCGCTTACCGAGGCATCCACCTTGTTGCTGGCGTAAATTTTTGCATCGCCTGATCCGCTTACATGCACATCAGTGTTTGAAGTCATCAAACCCCTGGCGCTGTAATCGCCCGAGCCGCTTACGCGAACTGCCGAGGTTTCAGCGTGGCCGGTTAGTTTTACATCGCCCGAGCCCGAGATGCTCGTCTCAAGGTTTTTTACTTCAAGCTCGCCATCGACGTCACCTGAACCGGAAACATGCAAATTCATTTTGTCCCCATGCAGCCCGTCCCTGAAGGTTACATCGCCTGAACCTGATACTACGATACCGTTCAGCGATTTAGCGGTTACATAAACCAATATTTTCCGGTGATGGAAAAGGTCGTCCCAGTGGAGCATTTCATGGTGCTTGTTATAAACCTTTAAAGTCCCGTCGACCACTTCGGTAGTAATACGGCTCATCAATTCCTCCGGAGCTTCAACTTTTACCGATTCGGTAGAGCCTTGCGTAACCTTTACATCGAACGGTCCGCCGACGTCGAGGGCATTAAAGCCTGACAAGTGGCGATCCTCAATTTTTTGCTGGGCCATCGCTTTCGGCGACGCAAAGGTATAGGCTACGCCCGTAACCAGCAGGCAAGCCAAAAAAGATCTGGTTATCAATTTCATGGTTGTGTTGTTTTGATAACCATAAGACGCCGGTTTATGGAAAAGGTTGCAAGGGATATGCAGAAATTTAGCCCCTCTACATTCGGAGAGGGGTTGGGGTGAGGCTAATCCACCAGCATGCCGACATAGTAGTTGAAGGTATCCACCTCGATATTGTCCTTAGTGGCGCCTTCAAGCGTGACTGGCATAAAGCGCGTCGTCGGTTTGATAAATTGGTACTCCCCGCCTTTTACTCGAACGCGCACCGGCATATTAAAGCCTTTTACATCTGACTGCCAGCGAACGGCCAACTGGCCCTTGCGGTCGGTCATGAACTCCAATATCGGCAGGTTGCGGTAATGCAGATATTGGTCGAACACCGGTTTCAGGTTGATGCCTGATTGGTCGCAGATATAATCGACAATATCATCGTAGGTAACGGTCTTATGGTAGAAGGTCTTATTCAGTCCGCGTAAGATACTGCGCCATTTTTCATCGTCATTGATGATGGTACGCACCATGTTCAGCAGGTTTCCGCCTTTATAATACATATCGCTTGAGCCCTCCTTATTCACATTGTATGGCCCGACGATCGGTTTGTCATTCTGGATCAGATAGCGCGTGCCGTGTACATATTCCTGCCCGGCTTGTTTGCCGTAAAATTTCTCAATGAATAGTGACTCGGAGTAGTTGGTAAAACCTTCGTGTATCCACATATCGCCAAGGTCCTTCGAGGTAATATTATTGCCAAACCATTCGTGCCCGCTCTCGTGCACAATGATAAAGTCCCATTTCAACCCCCAGCCGGTACCTGAAAGATCGCGGCCGAGATAGCCATTTTGATAATGATTACCGTAAGCGGTGCCGCTTTGGTGCTCCATGCCCAGGTGGTGCGATTCCACCAGTTTATACCCATCTTCATAGAAGGGGTACGGTCCGAACCAATATTCAAAAGCTGTCAGCATCCGTTTAGCATCCGGAACCATTAGTCTTTTTGCCTTTTCGAGATTGTAGCTTAGCGGCCAGAAATCCATGGTCAGCGGTCCCTTTTCGCCAGCGAAGGTGTCTGAAAAATGGGCATAATCGCCGATGTTGGCCTCGATGTCATAGTTATTGATCGGGTTGGCCACAAACCAGTCGAAACGGGTATAACCATCTTTCAGGTGTGTTACTTTGCGCAGGCGCCCGTTGGAAACATCCTTCAAGCCGGTAGGTACGCTGATGCTGATCAAGGCACTGTCAACTTCATCTTCCTGCTGATCTTTATTCGGCCACCATACACTGGCGCCCATACCCTGGCAGGCGGTATTTACCCATTGGTGACCGAGCGAATCCACATTATATTCAATGCCACCGTCCCATGGTGCGCGTTTGGCAATGGTCGGGTTACCGGAATAATAAACCGTAAATTCTTCTTTGCTGCCCTTTTGTATAGTTTTTGGGAAAGTGGTGAATACGGCGTTATACTCCCTTTTAAAAGGCAGCTCCTTACCTTTATAAACTACCTTTTCAACCTTAAGGTTGCTGAACAGGTCGAACTGCAGTTTAGTGAAATCCGTCGTTGCCGTGAACTTGAACAGCACATTCCCGCTGATGAATTTGTTTGGGATATCAAATTTCACGTCAAGGTGATAGTAATTGATATCATAGCAGGTACGCAAGGGTGACATATATCCCCGCAGCGAATCGGCCCGGGTGAAGGTTTCCTTGTCAACACCCAACTGGGCGAAGGCGGCGGTGCAGCTAAGCGCCGCTGTTAAGGTCAGTAAAGCGATCTTTTTTATCATGGGTTAATTATTGAGCTTTATTAATACCTGAAAGCTGGATGTAAAAACTGAAATTGTCCGCTTCGAGATTGTCTTTTGTTGCGCCCGACAGATCAATTGGCTGCAGGGTGGTAGTTGGGTGGATGAATTGGTATTCACCGCCTTTTATCTTAACCCGCACGGGCATATCAAAGCCTTTCACATCCGATACCCATTTACAGTAAGGTTTGCCATTCTGCCAGGTCACTTGTAAGGTCGGCAAGCCGGAATGTTTCAGGTATTGATCGAATACCTTCGACAAATCCATACCTGCCTGCTTACTGATGTAACCCGTAATATCGTTATAGGTCACCGTCTGGTGATAGAAGGTTTTGTTCAGTCCACGCAGAATATCACGCCATTTGTCATCGTCATTAATAATGGTGCGGATCATATTCAGGATCACCGCGCCTTTAGAATACATGTCGTTCGAACCTTCTTTGTTCACATTGTATGTCCCGACAATCGGTCGTTTATTCTCTATGCCGTCGCGCAGCCCGTAAATGTATTCCTGTCCCGCCTGTTTGCCGTATGTATAATCGACATAAAGGCCTTCAGAATAACAGGTGAACGACTCGTGGATCCACATATCGGCCAAATCCTTCGCCGTAATATTGTTGCCGAACCATTCATGCCCGCTTTCGTGGACAATAATGTAATCCCACTTCGTTCCCCAACCTGTCCGCGAAAGGTCGTAGCCCAGGTAGCCATTCAGGAAGTGATTGCCGTAAGCCACTGCGCTCTGGTGCTCCATCCCAAGATGCGGTGTTTCGACCAGCTTATAGCCGTCCTCATAAAAAGGATATGGCCCGAACCAGTATTCGAATGCTTTCAGCATCGGTTTTACACCGTCGCCGAACTGCTTCTTCGCTTTTTCCAGGTCCGACGGCAGCACCCAGTAATCCAGGTCGAGTTTGCCTTTTTCTCCGTCATAAGTGTCGGTGAACTCAGTATAATCACCAATATTCGCAGCCACGTCATAATTATTGATCGGGTTGGCTACGAACCAGTCGAAACGGGTGTACCCGTCGCCCAGGTCGGTCACTTTGCGCAAACGGCCGTTTGAAACATCTTTTAAGCCCTTCGGCACACTGATGCTGATGAGCATACTGTCCACTTCGTCGCTCAGGTGGTCCTTATCGGGCCACCAGATGCTGGCGCCCACGCCTTCGCAGGCCGTCGCCACCCAGGGTTTGCCGGTGGTGTCGCGGGTGTAAACCACGCCGCCGTCCCAGGGTGCATTTTTGGCGATAATAGGTTTGCCCGAATAGTAAACTGTAAACTCGTCATGGCTGCTTTTTTTAACGGTTTCAGGGAAGGTTACAAAAACGGCGTTGAACTCGCGCTTGAAAGGCAGTTCTTTACCTTTGTAAATCACCTTTTCAACTTTGAGGTTGTTAAACAAGTCGAACTGTAATTTCCTGAAATCCTGTGTCGCTGTAAACCTGAACAGGTTACTGCCGCTGATGAATTTCTTGTCGATATCGAATTTCACGTCTAAATGATAATAATTGATGTCATAACAGGTGCGCAGCGGCGTCAGCATTCCGCGCAAGGTGTCGGCATGGCTAAATTTGTGCTTTACTTCCATCAATTGCGCGTGCAAAACCGTATGCAGCAGGGCAATGCCTAAAATGGTCAAAAGGGGTCGTCTCATCGGGCGAACTTAATCCGGCACGATAAATTTAGCAACTATAACCGCATTCCGGTGATTTGTGCATATTACTGTTACAATGTGGTAACTGTTGGCTAAAATTCAGCTAACTAACGGGATTTTACCATTTAATACAATAAGTGCTCACGTTTATACATCTTTCGACCATAAACCGCCGGTTATTGTATTGATATTTAATGGTTTGAGTGTTTACACTAAGCCCGGAATTTTGATAAACTCAACCCATTTCGTGAACGCCAAAAACACAAGCCGCTGTGTCACAGACCGATCGCGTTCACGAGTTCCTAAGGGAAAAGCAGCCCTAAAATCGCCCAAAAACCACAATTAACCACTTTTTA
>JAFDZL010000276.1 GCA_018266935.1 Bacteroidota bacterium
GACGGAATCAAACCCGAAATTGAACGAGTGCGGTACCTTCAGCGCTTTCACCAGCATCTTGATAAAAGCCGCGTTGGCATTCATACGCTGTACATCGATCGTGTCGTTGATCAGGTGGTAGCCCAGGTCGTTGAGCGAATCCTGGTAGGCAGTAAGTTTTTGGATGTTCGGGGTTTCATCGGCGTGCTGAGCGGAGGCCAGCAGAGGCATGAAAGCAATGAACGATAATAAAGTAAGAAGTTTCTTCATCGGTATCTATTAACGCAAATTCTCGATAACCATTGCGCTGGCGCCACCGCCGCCGTTACAAATACCCGCAGCGCCGTATTTGCCGCCGTTTTGCTGCAATACGTGCAGTAAAGTTACGATTATCCGGGCACCGGAGGCGCCCAGCGGATGGCCCAGGGACACCGCGCCGCCATTCACGTTCACTTTTGCCGGGTCAAGTTTCAACTCGCGGTTATTGGCGATGGAAACTACCGAGAATGCTTCGTTGATCTCGAAGTAATCAATCTGGTCTGCAGCTAAACCGGCGCGATGCAATGCCAAAGGGATCGCTTTGGATGGGGCCGTGGTAAACCATTCCGGCGCTTGCTGCGCATCGGCGAAGGACATGATCTTTGCCAAAGGTTTTATACCCAATTCTTCGGCTTTTTCTCTACTCATCAGCACCACTGCGGCGGCGCCGTCATTGAGGGTGGAGGCATTGGCCGCAGTAACCGTACCTTCTTTTTGGAATACCGGTTTCAGCGTGGGTATCTTGTCGAATTTTACAGCCTTCGGTTCTTCGTCTTCGGCAAATAAGGTCACGTCGCCCTTTTTATCTTTCAGTTCGACAGGAGTGATCTCGTCCTTGAATTTTCCTTCGGCCTGTGCTTTTTGCGATCTTTTGTAGGATTCTATAGCGAACGCATCCTGGTCCTCACGGCTGATGTGGCATTCCGCAGCGCATAGCTCAGCAGCTGAACCCATGTGATAATCGTTGTAAACGTCCCAAAGTCCGTCCTTCACCAAGCCGTCTATGATCTGCCCGTTACCCAAACGGTAGCCGTTTCGCGCCTTATCCAGGTAATACGGCACATTGCTCATGCTTTCCATGCCGCCGCCAACTACAATATCGTTCTGTCCGGATTCAATGCTCTGTGCGGCCAGCATGATAGCTTTCATGCCCGATGCGCATACTTTGTTCACTGTAGTTGCCGGCAGGTAGGGCAGACCGGCAAAGATCGCCGCCTGGGTTGCCGGTGCCTGGCCCACATTGGCCGAAAGCACGTTGCCCATAAAAACTTCCTGTATCTGCGCAGGTTTTAGGCCGGCTTTTTCAACAGCTGCCTTAATAACGGTGGCCCCAAGCTGTGTGGCGGAAAACGACGACAGACCTCCGCCGAAGCTGCCTATAGCCGTGCGGGTAGCCGAAACGATATATACTTCTTTCATGAACTTCAATAATTGGTGGTGCAATTTAGCGTTTTTGCAGGAAGGAAATACTATGCATGCATAATATTGATAGCTGGTTGATTAAGTTGATTAAGTTGAGTGGTTAATTAAGTTATTAATCGGAATTCAAACTTATTCAACTTAATCCAACCCAATCAACCGTTCAACTCAAAAGTAAATATGCTATTTTTGCATAGTCAATTCAGCAAATGGCTAAACTCTCTGCGTCGCGTCAAAAAGCTATTTTCCGTAAATACTCGCTGTATCTGAAGTATGCCATGGTGCTGGCCAGCATCTGCGTTATCGTTTTTACGCTGCCCAAACAGGCCAAGTTCCGCTATGAATATGACCGCGGCCGAATCTGGACGCAAAAGGACCTCGTATCGCCCTATAATTTCGCAATCCTGAAAACGCCGCAGGAGATCGAATCCGACCAGCAGGATGCGCTGCGCAGTGTTACGCCCATTTACCAATATGATGATAATATCGGCCAACAGCAGATCGACGGCTACAAGAACGATTTCGCCATCAAATGGCACAATGCTGGCCTGGATGAAAAGTTAAAAAACACCTACTTTAATGAGGGCCAGCGCCTGCTGGAAGATATTTATAAAAAAGGGCTGATGACCCTCAATCAGAAATACGCGCAAAACCAGCCCAATTACCAGATCACGGTACTCGATAAAAATGTTGCTTCGGACAGGAATACGGCCGACCTCTTCACCAAGGAAAGTGCGCTCAAATATTGCAGCGACGAACTCAGTAAATTAAAAAATATCGATAAAGCGTTCCTGCTCGACCTGATCCAAAACCGCCTGCAGAACAATGTAAAATACGATGACAGGCTGACCGGTCTTGAGGAAAAAGAAAAACTTGACGGGCTTTCGTTAACACGGGGCATGGTACAAAAAGGCGAAGTGATCGTGCGGCAGGGGTCGGTGATCAATGATAAGGTTTACCAGGAACTGGAATCGTATAAAAAAGCTTTTGAAGATAACGCCCGCATCAATGGCGACCCGAAACTGGTGCTGCTGGGGCAGTTCCTGCTGGTGTCTATCGTCATTGTCCTGCTGATGGTGTTCCTGTACATGTTCCGCCGCGATATTTATTCGGATAACCGGTTGGTGGGACTCATTTTATTGGTCGTCACCGCCATGCTGGCCAGTTTATCCATGGCAATCCGGCTGCAGCTGCCCAACCTGTACTACATTCCCTATTGTATCGTTCCGATCATTATCCGGATATTGTTCGATACGCGTCTTGCGCTTAATATTCATGTGCTGGTGATCCTTGTTGCGGGCTTTTTCGTACCGAACAGCTTCGAATTCGCTTACTTCGAGATCACTGCCGGCATGGTATCTATCTACAGCGTCAAAAACCTGATGCGGCGCTCGCAGTTCCTCACCTCCGCTTTTGTTATCACATCCAGCTATTTTGCCGCATTTATCGGCATATCCTTCATTCGCGAAGGCAGCCTGGCCAATATCGACTGGATGGATTTTGTGCCTTTTATCGTAAGCGTACTGCTCACCCTGCTGGCGTATCCGCTTATTTATGCCTTTGAAAAAGTCTTCGGTATTACCTCAGATATCACGCTCATCGAGTTGACCAATACCAATTCGCCGTTGCTGCGCGAACTGGCGTTTGCTGCTCCGGGTACCTTTCAGCATTCATTGCAGGTGGCCAACCTCGCCGAAAATGCGATTTTCCGCATAGGCGGCAACGCGCTGCTGGTAAGGGCAGGGGCGCTGTACCACGACGTCGGCAAGCTGGAAAACCCGATGTATTTTATCGAAAATCAAAGTTCGGGATATAATCCGCATGATAAGCTATCGTATGAAGAAAGCGCGCAGATCATTATCCGTCACGTAAGCACAGGCGTCGAGATGGCGCGTAAGGCCAATCTGCCCGAGATCATCATCGATTTTATACGCACGCACCACGGCAATACAAGGGTGGATTACTTTTACCAATCGTTTCTGAAGAATTTCCCGGAAAAATTTGTGAACGAAAACACGTTCCGCTATCCCGGCCCAATACCTTTTTCTAAAGAACAGGGCGTATTGATGCTAGCCGATTCGGTGGAAGCGGCATCCCGCTCGCTACGCGAACCCGACGAAAAATCGATTAACGACCTTGTTGACCGTATCGTCAAATACAAACTGAACCAGGACCAGCTAAAAGAAAGCGATATCACCCTGAAAGATATCGAAACCATCAAAGATATTTTCAAGCGTATGCTGATGAGCATTTACCACGTAAGGGTTGAATATTAAGGGCGAACCATGGCAAACCTTAATTTTATATGGCCTTTTTTCATCGTTGAAAATTTAAAAGTGTCAGTTGCCTTTTATGTCGATAAACTCGGCTTTGAGGTGCGGTTTATCGGACCGGATAAAGAAGACCCGTTTTGGGCGATCGTCGGGCGGGATAACATCTCTATCATGCTCAAGGCAATAACTCGTGACATAAAACCCATCCCCAATCACACGCGTCATGAATGGGCCAGGTGGGATGCTTATATTTCTGCAAACGACCCTGACGCTTTGTATAAGGAGTATTCCGCAAAAGGCATAGCGTTCCGGCAGCCTTTAAAAGATGACAATGACGGATTACGGGGTTTTGAAGTGGAGGATGCGGATGGGTATGTTTTGTTTTTTGGGAGGCCGAAAGCGGATTAAAGAAATTTTTTTGACGGCTAAGCCTAATTACTATATTTGCAGTCCCTTTGAAAAAGGGATTTCTTGTTTATAAAAGGTGAGGTGCCTGAGAGGCCGAAAGGATCAGTTTGCTAAACTGACGTACGGGAAACTGTACCGAGGGTTCGAATCCCTCCCTCACCGCAGAATATACAAATGCCCGCAACAGCGGGCATTTCAGTTTATGATTATCTCATATTCACGCACGGTAAATAAAGCTGTCATTAGGCGTCCCTATGCTCCCTTGAAGTAAGCTTCTTAAAATGATACCCAAGTTCTTCAATAATAATCCGCCAGTCTTTGATGGTATAATGTATGATGGTGCAGAGCGCTATAATGGCAAGCGCTGCGGCTATTTCCTGTATAATGTTCATCGCTTTTCAGATTAATAGTTAGGTAAATTTTCGCCATAATCTTCATAGCTCCTCCTTTCTTTGCTGACCAGGTGTTGTGCCTGCTTCCTTTTATTAAGAATAACGTAAAAAATGCACTTAACGTGACAATTTATTTGTCATTTTTTTTATAATATTAACGACAGTAATCTCCTATGTTTAAGTAAGTTATATATCCTATCTGTTTGAATAATCCGCCCGAAATCGCCTTTTTGGATGACAGTTGTCACAATTTTTTGCTGACTGGAGCCGTATATTTGGCACTCAGATGAATAATATCCCATTTTCCGACCCCCAGTTGCTGGACGAGATCAAAAAATTCGCCCGCACGAAACGTCTGCGGGCCGATGACACGCTGATAACTCCGGGAGAAAAAATATTTTTTGTTCCTATTGTGCTCAAAGGAGTGCTGCGCGTTGTACGGCAGGGCGATGACGGCAAGGAGATATTCCTCTATCACCTTTACCCCGGCCAAACCTGCGCCATGGCCATCAACTGCTGCCAGTCGCATCGTGAAAGTATGGTCAAAGCCATCGCTGAAGACGATAGCGAAGTGCTCCAGATCCCGGTAAAGCTGGTTGAGGACTGGTTCAAATACCCTGAGTGGAAAACGTATATCAACAGCACCTATGGCAGCCGCTTTGCCGAGCTGATCGAGGTAATAGACCTTATTGCCTTCAACAACATGGACAAGCAGGTGCTGCATTACCTGCGGGAACGGTCGAGGGCGTCACGTTCGTCGATATTGCAGATCACCCACCAGGAGATAGCCGACGAACTGCACACCCACCGTGAAGCCATAAGCCGCCTGCTGCGTACGATGGAACAAAAAAATATCGTCCGCCTCGGCCGCAATACCATCAAATTGCTTCAGGACTAATGGAACAAATGTTCCCATAATTGCGGTCGGCTCCTTTTAGCTTTACCCATAAAATCAGTACGATATGAAAAAGAATATGGGTACCGCCGACCAGGTTTTGCGGGTGCTTGCGGCGCTGGTGATCGTGATACTTTATTTTACCGATCGGATATCCGGAACAGCGGCAGTCGTTCTGCTCATCGTCGCGGGAATTTTCCTGGTAACAGGCCTGATAAGTTTTTGCCCGCTTTACTGGCCGTTCGGGATAAGTACCCGAAGGAAAAAGAAATGACAAGCGCTTTTAAACAATGGGGCCCCGGATAGTACTCCGGGGTGTTTTTTTTGGAAAATATACCTTATGCAACAAATGTTCCCGTTGGCGCCGTCGGCAATCCGGAAATTTGTATCAATTAAAAAAATATATGCATAATATCTCAACATCATTACGTGCAGGCGCCACGATAATAGACGTGCGAACAGTGGCTGAGTACTTCGACGCGCATTTGCCGGGAAGTATTAATATCCCGTTAAACGAAGTGTCCGATCGTATCGGCGAATTCCGGCGCTCCGGAGGCATTATCGTCTGCTGTGCGTCGGGTATCCGAAGCCATAAGGCGGCTAATATTTTAAAACAGTTTGGTATCGACTGCATCGACGCAGGCTCCTGGCTGAACCTGAAACACTTAACCAAACCCGAAAACCAATAGTATGCTCGAAGCAATAAAAAAATTATTGGGCTTTGGCCCTAAAATCGACCTCGCCAAACTTATTGCGGAAGGCGCCCAGGTTGTTGATGTTCGGTCATCCGTCGAATATTCGTCAGGCCATTTGAAACGTTCGGTCAATATCCCGCTCGATACCTTGTCTTCGCGGCTGGCTAAATTGAAAAAAGACAAGCCGGTGATCACCTGTTGCGCCTCGGGTGTGCGTAGCCGTGTAGCAAAGACCATCCTTGTATCAGGCGGTTTTAGCCAGGTTTATAATGGCGGCAGCTGGTACAATTTAAGAAAGTACGAGATATGAATACGATCAGGCAGCGACTCTTAACTAACTGGCATTTCATGCGCATATTGCGGCTTGTCCTCAGTATATGGATACTGGTGATGGCTATACCCGCACGTGATTGGGCCATGGGGCTTATCGGCGTGTTTTTTCTGTACACAGCCCTGGCCGGGGTAGGCTGCTGCGGTCCTGCCGGATGCTATGTGCCGGAGCGCGGAAAGGATATGAAAAATAATATAAAAGACACAGATTATGAGGAGGTGAAATAAACACGATGGAAACACAAACCTTTACTGAAATGATCAATTCGCCCGGGCCTGTCCTGGTAGATTTCTCTGCCGAATGGTGCGGCCCGTGTAAAATGATGAAGCCCATACTCGAAGAAGTAAAACACGATATGGGCGATGCGGTGCGGATCATCAAAATTGACGTTGATAAAAACCCCGCCGCTGCGCAGGCATTCCGCATCACCGGTGTGCCGACGTTAATTCTGTTCAAACAGGGAAAAGTGGAATGGCGGCAATCGGGCATTGTACCGGCCGGGCATTTGAAAGAAATAATCGGTAACGTAAACAAATAAGAAAATGGAAACAGCACATATTTATGAAGTCGATGTGAATTGGGTGAATAACCGGCTTGGCCTGATGCAATCCGTCGAACTAAACGACGAACTGCAGGTGGCAACGCCGCCGCAATTCAATAAAGGCATACCGCGCGTATGGTCGCCCGAGCATCTTTTCACAGCGGCAGTGAATAGCTGCCTCATGACCACCTTCCTGGCCATTGCTGAAAATTCGAAGCTTGAATTTGAAAGTTTTAACTCCAAAGCCCTGGGTAAACTGGAGATGGTGGATGGCAAATATCAAATGAGTGAAGTTACCCTGATGCCACAGTTGACGATTTTGAAGGAAGAAGATCGCGAACGTGCCCTACGCGTATTGCAAAAATCTGAAGCCGCTTGCCTTATTTCGAATTCGATCAAATCAAAGATCGTTTTCAAACCTGAAGTAACACTGAGTGCGGGAAGCGCCGCTGCCTGAGATTGAGCAACAGGATATTACAAAGGAGCCTTATATTTTGAACCGCACAGGGGTTTTGGTTTTATTTCAATTTAATGCGCATCAAATCGCTGCTGCTTGTAATAAATAAAGTTTTTTGGTCCGGTGTAAAAGCACAGTTAGAGGTCTTTTGCCCGGTATAAATTCTTGCAATAGGTTTACCTGCGGGGTTAAATATCCAGATACCTTTGGGACCCGCTGCAAATATGTAGCCCTCCGCGTTAACTTTCATTCCATCCGGGTTACCGGCATCTGTATTGTTGTATTGTTTCGGTTCGTATAGCACGGCGCCATTTTTTACAAAACCCTTATCATCTACGTCATACTTCAGCCATTGCATATTTGTCGAGTCGGAATTTGATATATAAAGCGTTTTCCGGTCGGGCGAAAACGCTAAACCATTGGGAAACTTAACATCTTTTATGATCACATCGAGTTTACCACCCGGCGTTAACCTGTACACACCCTGGAAGTCTAATTGTCTGCCCGTATCGTTCAGCCTCTTATCCAGCCCATAAGGGGGATCGGTAAAATACAGCTCGCCGTTCTTCGTATATACGGCGTCATTGGGGCTATTCAATCGTTTGCCTTCATACCTGTCCGCCAGCGTAGTAAATGCTGGTGTAGGATAATTTAATGGCGCGTCCATCAGGGCCATGCGCCTGTCGCCATGCTGGCACAAAACTAATTGCCCTTTGGCATTCAATATCAAGGCATTACTGCCAGGCTCCCTTTTAACTACCCGGTTGCCGGTATTACCGGACGGTTTTAAATACAGGGAGGCTCCGCTGCCTTCTTTCCATTTAAAAATACAGTTGTTGGGTATGTCGCTGAAAAGCACATAATCACCATCCTTTACATATACAGGGCCTTCTGTCCATTTGTGACCACTGTCAAGCACCTCAATTCGCGCGTTTGAATCAATAATGGATAATGCGGAGGGGTCGAATATCTGCACTTTCATTTTGATTGGTTCTTTATTTACAGGCTGGGTTGCTGCGTTATTATTGGAGGTATTATGGCATGCCGTACCTAACAACAGGCATGCTGCAAAAGCAATTTTTCTCATGGCTAACAGGTTTGTAATGATAATATTAAGCTGTTTCGCCGTAATTAAAAAATAAATTGTTTGTGATGGGAATCGGGCGCGTGTGGCGGATGGTGTATCAAGAACAAAAAATTCCGGGGCTGATTTCAGGTGGCTGGATTGCCTTCGGCGATCCTGATGGGTGGGTGACTTCAGTATAATCAAATCCTTTCGCTGCGCTTTTCGGCTTTTTTATTTTTCCGCTCCTGTAAGCAAAGCTTACATCGCTGCAAAATAAAAAAGCCTCGTTCGTTTTCAACGAACAAGGCTTTGATTATACTGGTCGCCCTGCCTGTACAAATTTCGAACCTTTTCTTACATGATTTAAAGTTGTTGGCAAATTTGGCGTTATGATGCTACTAATTGAAAAAGTCTGCAACATGCAATCTATGAGGATTATTAAGATATTGTATCCTCCCGGATTTTTCTCTCCATCACATGAAACAATAAATTGAGTGCATGGCCTCGATTGTCGTAAGAATGCTCCCAGATTTCATTAATATCGGTTGAATATTGGATCAGGGTAAAACATTCATGCACTAACATACCCAAATGCAATAAAACGCAGGTCATATCCTTTAAGTTTCTTTTTTCTAATGCTTCTGTGTCGGTTGGATCAAAACCTGGCTCAAATGCACCGATATTAAGCATACAACCATACAAGGAACCGTGAAGCGCTTCAGAAGCATCGGCATAATACTGATATTTGGCTACTGTGAAAAATGGGTCTAGTAACTTACCCCACTTCTGGATCGCATCTATTCTTTGCGCTATTGTTTTATTTGTCCAATTCAGATTGCTTTTAGTTTCAGAAAACATTGCGATTGCTTCTTCTACAATCCCGACCTTTCGGAGTTCTGCCTGCCGCTTTTCGCCAGCTTCAAGATTTTCTTTCCAAGAATATGGGTCGTCATCCATGCGTGGCGAACCGATATTATGATATTGTTTATAAATAGGATGCAAAATAAAAGCACGATACTCCTGTTCATCGCAGATGTTTGCATAACAAAAGTTGGTCAACTTTTCTATAAATGAACGGGCAAGCATGACTGTTTCGCTGGTAAAACTATCAGGTTGGGCCGCTAACCTAAGCAAAGCAGTCCCGGTGTGCCCACTGCTTAATAACAGGGTCGCTGTTTTTGCGACCCTGTCGTCAGTGATTTTTGGAAGCACAACTTTGATCATGCTAAGTTCGGCCTCAAAAAATCGCATAGCGTCCTGGTGCAATTTTTTCAAATGGTCGAGCGAGTGAGTAATAGGCATTGTGATAGGTTTTAATCTAATAAATGTACCTGTATTGGTTCTTTAAGAAGCCCTTCAATTTTTGAAGTGCTTACTGTTAATCCAGCCGAGGGCTTAATTTTATCAAAACTACAAAAAGTCAGTGGTTCAAATTTTGAACTCGTTGTTATTGTATGTTGCAATGACTTTACCTTAACAGCGAAAATGATCGTTCTGTACCAGGTTGGTACAAATTGTGAAAATCATTGCTGGCGGGCTTTCAACTTTGGTTCTAATTGAGGGTTTATGGCTACTAAATGAGCGGAAGAAAATATTTTTGTTAGCTAATACAAAAGATACAGGACCAGACAAACAGGTACTCAAATTTGCAGGATTAAAGTGAAGTAGATATGATGACGAACGCAAATGAAAACAGGCCCAGGATATACCGTGAGCAATTGCTTACTATTGAAGACCTGGAGCAATTCAAGACAGAGCTGCTGGCAGAAATTAAGATTTTATTGCAAGGCAATAATAACACCAGCGTCAGCAAGAAATGGCTTAAATCGAATGAGATCAGAAAGCTGCTTAGCATCTCCCCCGGCACCTTGCAGACCCTGCGCATTAATGGCACCCTACCCTTTACCAAAATTGGTGGCGTGATCTATTACGATCAGGATGATATTCAAAAAATGTTCCTTTCCAAAAAGTCGCAACATTAAAATCTTTTCCGATGAAAAAATCCGCAAGGCAGGCAGGCTTCGGTAAAGAGATGCCGCCTGAAAAAGGGCACGTGACCATCTATTTTATCCAGAAAGGCCTTACTGAAAAAGAAGCTGACTTTTTCTTTGGGCAGCAAAAGTTGACAGACTGGAAAACCAAACGGGGCAGGCCCATCCGCAACTGGAAAGCCGTAGCCGCCGAGTGGATATGGCAGTTAAAGCAGAGAAGAAAAAATACCGAAAATGACAAATAAAAGCATAATATTTGTTATATTTGAGTATGTATCCTGCAAGTATAAAAGAGAAACGGGTTGTGCTTATACATTGGAAAGGCAATAATGAAGTAGAAGTATTTTCTAACCTGAAAAATTTCTGCCTGAGCTATCCGCAATACAATTATAACACGCTTAATAATTACTTAAGCAAGGGAAAAATAGCTTATGAAAATGAAACGATCAGGGTAGAGCGGAAGCATATTATTGCAAAGCCCAAACCCCTTAGCCTGGGAAGCAATAAAGAGCGAAAGATAGCGCTGGTTGCAAGGAAAGTACCGATGAAGGAGGCTAATGATGAGCGGCGCGATCTGCAATACTGGCTATCCCAACCAGTGCAGAAAAGAGCAGAAGCAACCACCTTCCTGATCTCACAGATGCTCAGGAAGGGACAGCGAATGGATAAATCTATTGTTAATAAGATAAAACCTGAAAAATGACTTTAGCAGAAGATCTTGAAGAATTTGTGCGGCTGCTGAACCGGCACAAAGTCGAATACATGGTAGTTGGCGGATACGCCATGGCCTTTCATGGCAAGCCCCGTTATACCGGGGATTTAGATATCTGGATAAAAATATCAGCGGCAAATGCCGACAAGCTGGTCAAGGTAATCGATGATTTTGGAATGGCATCCCTGGGATTTGAGCAGAAAGACTTTCTGCAACCCGGTTATATTTCACAGATAGGCTATCCCCCTTTGCGGATT
Organism: Bacteroidota bacterium; assembly: GCA_018266935.1. Classification (GTDB taxonomy): domain Bacteria; phylum Bacteroidota; class Bacteroidia; order Sphingobacteriales; family Sphingobacteriaceae; genus Mucilaginibacter. The sequence continues at coordinate 11,456 of JAFDZL010000276.1, forward strand.
GATATTCTCAACACTATTGATGGCGTACAATTTGAAGAAGCCTATCAAAACAGGCTGACTTTGGAAGAGGGGGATTTAAAAATTGCTTACATCGGGTTAGATGACCTGTTGCGCAATAAATTGGCTGCAGGAAGAAAACAGGATGCGGAAGATGTCAAGGAAATAAAGAAGGCATTCCCAAACAAACAGAAACAAGCGCCTAAAAAGAAACGGGGAAAGGGGTTGTAGAAAGAATATTTTAAGCTGCCGTCATATACCAACAACTGCGCGGCGGCCTTCCAAATAGTTAACGTGAAAAAGATAAGTGCAAATGGAAAAGTTAACCTGCGGACAGGCAAAAAAAATTGCCCTTGCCGATTATTTAGCCTTCCTGGGCTATCTGCCGCAACACATTAAAAATAATAATTGTTGGTACCTTTCGCCACTGCGAAATGAAAGAACAGCTTCCTTTAAAGTAGATAGAAAACGTAACCAATGGTTCGATCATGGCCTGGGAAAAGGCGGCGACCTGATTGATTTTGGTACACGTTATTTCAAATGCTCAGTCGCCGAATTCTTAGGCAAACTGGACGATACGAAATCTAATTTTTCTTTTCACCAGCCGGTTTCTTTGTCCCCTTCTGCGGGTGAAAAGAAAGAAGAAAGTAAGATCATCGTACTGGAGACCAGACCGCTTCAATCAGTTAGACTGTTGCAATATTTAGAGCAAAGAAACATTCCTTTAAGCCTAGCTAAATCCGTTTGTACTGAAGTTATTTTTGTGCTTTACGGCAGGCAAAACACCGCCATCGGGTTTCCCAATAATGCAGGAGGATATGAGCTAAGGAGCGAAGAATTTAAAGGTAGCAGCTCACCGAAAGCAACAACATTTTTCGATAATGGCGGCAC
>JAFDZL010000277.1 GCA_018266935.1 Bacteroidota bacterium
AAAGTTAATTGCAGGCAGACGCAAATTATTTGAGACGAAAGCCTGTTTTAACTAACTTTAAAAATCCGGCAACTTTTATTCTTTCACGTTGTCCCCAATCCGTATGAAAACCCATAAAATGGTCATTGGTGTAATTACCCTGGGTGTGGTCTTTATCACAGCATTTGCAGGCGTAAAACATGTAATTGACGAGGAGCAGGCTAAAATGCATTTCCGCTACGACGACAGCACGCTCACCAACCGGGTGTTGCCCGTGATGATGCCCTACAACCGGCTGATCGACCCGGCCGGCAAGACGATAAGCTTTGGCGACCCCAATTATGAAGAGCACAGCCTTACGTCGAGGCTGATCCCCGGCACATCGCTGCTGGTTGTTGAGGAACGTTTTGGCATCGCGGTAATTGACACTACGAGCAATACGGTAGTTGCAACCTGGGCTTACAAAAACGACAAAAAGCTGAACAGCCTGATGAGCACTTACTCGGGCCTGGCTGTGCGAAGAACTGACAGTGAAACCCAGCTGTTCTGGAGCGCGGCAAACGGTAACAACCATAAGTCGTATGTATTGCAGGCCAAATGGGACGGCAAAGACCTTAGTATTGAAGACACGATAGCTTTCAAGCCGGCGCCGCCTTCGCCCCTCGCACTGCCCAACGAGCTGGCTATCAATAAGGAGAGCGGGATCGACTATCTCTACGTGGTTTTAAACGGCAATAACGAACTGGACAAGATCGATCTGGCAACGAAGGAGATCATCTGGTCGAAGCAAACCGGGGTGGCACCCTACGGGATCGCCATCGCCCGGGATAAAATACTCGTGACCAACTGGGGCGGCAACGAGCCCGGCAGAGATACCGCCAGCCGGGAGATTGCGGGCGTGCCTTATGGAAATACCTATATCGATCCGAAAACCGGCGCGACGCAAACCGGCAGCGTGCAGGTTTTCAATACCAATGGGAACTTGCTGAAAGAAATACAGGTTGGCCTGCACCCCAACGCGATCATCGCCGGCGGCGACGGGAAATATGCCTATGTCGCTAATGCCAACAGCGATAACGTATCGGTGATATCGGTATCGTCGCGCAAGGTAGTCGAGACTATCCCTGTCAATCTTGCACCCGCCGAACACAGCTATATCGGCGATTCACCGAATGCGCTGGCGCTCAATGCCGATAATTCCGAGCTCTATGTAGCCAACGGCATGGATAACGCGGTGGCTGTCGTCCATCTGGGCAGCGAATCGTCGCCGAACGGCAAAGGGAAAACAGAGCTCAAAGGATTCATCCCGACGGAAGCCTACCCCGGCGGCCTGGTATTCAGCGCCGGCAAATTGTTCGTATGTAATCTCGAGGGCGAAGGCTCACGCATCAGCTCCAAGGATTTTATGAAAGCGGGAAGGCTGATGTCGATGAACGCTTACAATTCCCATCACGAAAAAGCTACGCTGACCATCATCCCTGTTCCCGACGATAGACAACTTAAAGCCTATACCGAAAAAGTCAAATACCTCAACCTGACCTTCAGGGAGGAGATCGCCGGCCTTGTACCACGGAAAAACATCGCGCCCAAACCCATGCCCGACCGCATCGGCGAGCCCTCGGTTTTCACTCATGTGCTGTACATTATCAAAGAAAATCGCACCTACGACCAGGTACTCGGTGATATGCCGGAAGGGAGCGGGATGCCTACGCTTTGCGTGTACGGCGACAGCATTACGCCCAACCAGCACGAACTGGCAAAGAAATTCGAGTTGCTGGATAATTATTACGCTTCAGGCAAATGCTCGGCCGAAGGACACCAATGGACCGACGCCGCCATGGTGACCGACTATGTGGAGAAAAATGTGCGCGCCTGGTTCAGGAGCTATCCCCACGTGCAGGAGGACGCATTGGTGTATGACGCCAACGGCTTTATCTGGAACGATGCCGCCGACCATGGCAAAACTGTCAGGATATACGGCGAAGCATCACAGCCCCATTATGAAAAAAAGCTCAGCTGGACCGATATTTACAACAATTACCAGGCGGGCAAACCCTTCGATTTTTACAATACCAGCACCATATCGCGGGTTCGGCCCCTGCTGTCAAAAAACTATCCGGGATCAGATGACCTGAAGATCACCGACCAGGTAAGGGCCTCGGCTTTTATCAAGGAACTGCACGATTATGAACAACAGCCCGGCGACGCCCTGCCAAACCTGATGGTTATGGCGCTTTCCTGCGATCACACCAGCGGTACCAGACCGGGTTTTCCAAGACCTAAATCCATGGTGGCGGATAACGACCTTGCCCTTGGCCGTATCATCGAAACGGTCAGCAAAAGCCGTTTC